>JAHWHI010000068.1 GCA_019323355.1 Candidatus Woesearchaeota archaeon
CATTATGTTTATTATACAGAAAGCCCCATCGATCTCAAGACTTCTTTCGATTTTTGAAAATAGCGAAATCGTATTCCTGGGCTTGTAGATCATAATTCTCTACCAGATGATTTCTAAGGACACGATAAGCACGGTTCCTCTTTCTCCAGTCATGAGAAATAATAATGGCTCCCGGACTTTGTAAGGGTTCTGACCATTCTAGGGCCTGTTTCCTGAGAACGCTAATTTTTCCTCCTGGATACATCTTTAAAGGAGCACCTGTGCTTCCATCAACAAAAACCAAATCATATTTTCTGTCAGGAATATCCTCCCAAGTCTCAATAATCTCTATATTAGGATACTTAGCAGAAACTGTTTTCATAAGAGGACGATATTGCTCAACGGAGACATGTATCTCTGGGCGCAAGCCTTCTTGAACAGCCCAACTCGTAATTCCACATGAAAACTCAAGAACTGTTTTAACATTGTATTCTTCTTTCTTACTTTGAAGATATTCGCAAAGCCATTTTATCTCAGGCTCGGATGGTGAAAGCTTGGACCTATAGATGTCTTCAGGCAACTCCATTATTAAGTCTCCGAATTTTACCTCGATATTTGAGTTCTTTAAGTATTTCTTTCTGTTTTCGAACCCATCCTCTAATGTCTCTTTTTCTTTTTGGATCAAGATTCTTTTTTGACTCTAAGATATTGTAGCAAGCATCTATCTCGTCAAGTGCGCCATTTATTCTGTCTTTTCTGTCTTTATTCATCTTCGCTACTAGAACTATCCTCACTAGATTCACTGTCTGAACTATATAATGAGCTGCTGGACTGTTCTTCTAACTCGTCTTCAGTAAACAGCACCAGATAAGAATATATTCCTCCAGATGCTGCTGCCATTATTGCCAAAAATGTTCTTCTGTCTATTTCCATCTTGTAGCTCCTTTTGGCGGAAGGAGAGGGATTCGAACCCCCGGACGTTAGACGCCTCCCGATTTCGAGTCGGGTACCTTAAGCCAAACTCAGTCATCCTTCCTTTACAATGGATCATTCCTCATAAAATACGTAACAAGAATTTCAGTCTCTTTCCGTCTTTCTTCCACTAATTCTTTAAGCTTCTGGATTTCTTCTTCTAGCTCATCATTGGTTGCAGAAGCATCAGTCAAATCATCATCTAACTCATCAATTTTGTCCTGCATCTTTTCTTTAATTTCTGAAATCTTATCTTCCAGTTTTTTAATTTCACCTTTACCTTCAATTTTTAGATTCTCATATTTTTCATGAGCTTCTCTTTCTATGCGTTTCAATTGCTCCGCATGGCGTGCCCTTAATTCGTCAAGATCTTTCTTATTATCTTTTTGAAGCAACCCATGAATAACTTCCTCAATATTAATCCAATAAAAGCCAAAAGAGAGAATTCCTAAATTAATTTGGAAACCTGGACCATCCTTCTCAAATAACTTTCCTTTAGTTCTGCCAATAACGCAATACCATGAGATGCTCATAGTTATCTCCTGTTGGTGGCGATAGAGGGACTTGAACCCCCACGCTGTCACCAGCGGCAGATTTTGAGTCTGCTGCGTCTGCCAGTTCCGCCATATCGCCTTATTTCTTGCCCTTAGTCCAATACTGAAGAGCTTTTGTGAAATCCTTAAATCGGCTTCTAGTAAGTTTCTCTGGCTCAGTTTCGCATGAACCTTCTTTCTTGCACTTGCAATTGCACTTGCTTCCTGGTCTGGTTAATCCAGGGATACATTCTTCAGCCTTCTTCTTTTTGCTCATTTCTAATCTCCTTTAATGCCTCAACAATCTCGTCTCCAAAAAGCTTACTCATCTGTTCTCTCTCTTTTCGAAAATGTTCTTTGACTTCTTCTTCAGCCATTGTATCGGGAATATATTCATTCCATTTGGATTTCGGCGTCCCAAAACAATTATCCTGACAACACCAAAAACATGGATCTACCATAGGACCAACATCTTTGAAATAACAGCTTTCACATGGACATTTATCTGGCATCTTAACTCCTTGTTTGGTGCCTCAGGAGGGATTCGAACCCCCACGCCCTTTAACAGGCACAAGGACCTGAACCTTGCGTGTCTGCCAATTCCACCACGGAGGCCAAAATCATCTCTTATATAGGTTTTTATATGCTTTTATATGAATTATACAAAAAAGGACCTGAAAATGACCCAAAAAATGTTCAACAAAGCTGTAGTTATCGGTGCAGACCATAATGCTGAATACTTAATTCCCTTTTGGTTATATCATTATCAAAAACATAATAAATATCCTGTAATATTTAATGACATTGGACTACGATCAGAAG
>JAHWHI010000069.1 GCA_019323355.1 Candidatus Woesearchaeota archaeon
GAATCCTACCCCCCGCATTTTTGTTTTAATCCTCGCTGACAGGCCTTATTTCGTATGGAGATTTATTAGGGGGATTTATAAATAAAAACCCTTTGATGTACGAAATATTAAATTCCGGATTTAACGGCCAAATTTCTCCCCCAAATTCTGGGCGGGCAGAGGAAGTTTATTTATAAAGGAGGTAAAATGGAGGCATTTTTTCCACTGGTCAATAACAACTTTACAAAACTGCCAAAACCGCCGAATTCAGAGGATATAGGCGTTTTGAGCGAAATTTTCGCTTCTACAGTATCTAAATGTTTATAAATCAAACTTCACTTCTAATAGAGTAAGTATTAGCGATAATGCTCTAAACAACTACATTGACAAAGACAACAAGGATGGATATGTATAATGTTAATATATGTATCCGAAAACCATAGTATGTACAATCGGAAGAGAGAAAGTACAAAACAGTTTTTGGCAAAAAGCAAAAAAAAAGAAACAAAACCTATGGAGGTGTAGGATATGAAGGAGAAATTTGCTTTTAGGAAAGCGATTAAGAAGATCGCAGCAATCGGTGCTGGAGTCAGCATGGTTGGTGCAACACTTCTTGGTGCAGCTGCACAGGACCTTAGCGAATATCCTGCTCCGTTTGTAATGGATGGTGTTGCAAACACTATTCTTGTAATCGGTGCACAAGCTAAGACAATCGACACAGTTGGTGCTGCTGACGTGTGGGTATCTATCGGACAAAGCGCTGTTGAAACAGCAGCTCCAGCAGATACTGCAAGAGGCGGAACAACTCTGACCCTGAGTGGCGACACTATGGAGATTGGAGAACCAAACGATCTTCTTGAGCTGGGAGAAAACATCGGTAACGTAAGAGAAACAGTTACTGAATTCGAGCTTGATGCTTTGAAAGGTGGTGTAATTACCACAGACAAAGGATCAACAGAGTACAACCAGTACTTGAGATTTGAAAAGTCTAATCCAGCTATTGCAGCCGGTGCAGTTCTTTTCACAGAAAACGACGAGCGAAACGAGAAAGTCGGAGACTTCTTGAAGTTCACAGAAGGTAATCAGATTACAGACGCTATATTCGAATACGAAATAGAATTCGAAGAAGGTCTGGAATCAGCAATCGATCTGTTTACCACAAGCACAGTACGTGGAGAACTATCAGATATCGAAGACGAAGTATTCAACTTGTTCGGAATCGACTACACATTTGTCGACAGTACAATCGATACCTCAACAGGTATTGTAACACTTGAATTCCTTGGCGGAGATGTCACAGACACTCTAGAAGAAGGAGAGATCAAGACGTACACAATCGACGGTGTAGACTACGAAGTTGAATGTCTGATTATTTCAGACACAGGCGGTCGTGCTGGAAGAGGAGCTGTAAAGTTCAAAGTCAACGGCGAAGTCTCAGACGAGCTGGAAGATGGAGACACAGACGTTCTATCAGACGGACTAGAAATCGGTATCAGAGAAATCTTGCCTAACGAAGCTGAAGAAGTTGCTGGCGGAGATATTGTAGAATTCTTCCTTGGAGCTAACAAGATTGAATTCACAGACACCTTCACAGACGACACATTCAACCAAGGAGTCAAGATAACTGAAGAAGACATCGAAGAAGGTTTTGTTCAGATCAAAGGTACACTACTTGATCAGAACCAGACATTTGAGATCTCTTCAATCAAGTACAGACTTCTAGCAGACGCAAGATCTGGAGAATCAGACATCTACGTTGCTCCTGGACACGGTATCCGAGAGTACTTAGACGAGCCAGAAGGTATGCTGAACCCTGAATGGGACATCAGGTATGAAGGACTTCTAGACACAGGAGTCTCAACAATTCTTATCGAATCCAATGGAGACGATGAGTACGACCTGAAATTCACAAACAGGCAGGGAAACAGATACAACATACCATTTGTTGACAACAACAACGCTAATGACCAAGGTGGTTTCACTTTTATCACCCAGGACTTTAAGCTTGGTGAAGATGTTGACACAAATGCGAGAAATATGCTAATCTTTGTAGAAGGCGTTTTCCTAGCTGACAACAATATCCACAACGATATCTTCAATGTCGAAGATGACGATTACTTCATCATCTCAGACATGGATAATGAGTGGGACGAGACAGCATATACACATGTATTGGTATACGAATCCATCGATACATCCAATAGAGAGCTGACTTTCGAAGACCTGGCAACAGGAACATTGGAAGTTATCTACGAGACTCCAGCAGCAACAGCTGGTATCAACACCAGTGCTGGGGGAATCCTTGGAACTGCTAATCTGGTTGTTGGTGGAAACACATACATGATATATGTGAAGAACGACGCAACTGGCGAAGATGCATATGCATTGGCTATTGACCTGAACGGAGACGGTGATGTTGGTGGCGGAAACGCTTCTTCAACAACAAGCATCTCATACAACTTCGGTGTTGAGAGAGCTAAGATCACTGTTGACGGTGGCGGAATCATTGACCTTGAAAACCTGAACTATTCATTGGTTCTTGGTGGAAGCAATGATTCAGTAGACCAGTCTACCCTTCTAGCTGCAGTCAATACAACTGGTTTCGGAAACTTCATCAACGACACTTTCAACATAACTCTACACACAGAGTCAAGTGAATTTGATGAAAACGATGGTGCTGAGGAAATCTTCATTGAGATCCAGAACGAAGCTAACAACGAAGTAGGTCTACAAGTCCTTGAACAGGAGTTCAGAGTCTTGAACACAGGTGCATACTGTTACCAGGATTCAACTGGCGCAGCAATCGGAGTACCTAATGGTTTAGGCACAGCTGTAAACTGTACTAGCCAAGGATTGTACCTATACGACTTCAAGCTGGAAGAACCAGATGAAAACGAAGACTTCAACCTAGGAATGAGTGTCTATGGTGTATTCTTCAGCGTCTTTGATGAAGATCAAAACGACGAACCAGAAGAATTGACCATTGAGTACCCACTTCTACAGCGAGGTGCACACGTTTTCGTAACAGCTGGTGCTGTCAAATCAGCTAGAGTCGCAGCAGGAGGAGCTGTCGTAATCCATAAGATTGAGACAGGAAAAACCTTGCTAGACTCAGAAGTTGCAGACGTCACAGCTCAGAACGCAATCGTTGTTGGTGGACCATGTGTTAACACCGCAGCTGCTGATCTAATGGGCAACCCAGAAGATTGTGCAGAAGGTTTCGAAGAAGGCAAAGCTCTTATCAAATTGTTCGAGAGCGGCGGCAATGTAGCTCTTCTAGTAGCAGGTTACTCTGGCGAAGACACAAGACAAGCTTGCCAGGTACTAGCAAACTACGAAGACTATGACCTAAGCGGAATGGAAGTAGAAGTTAACACACAGACTCTACAAATAACCACTGTGAGTTAAGTCGAAAACTAAATTTTTTTCTTTTTTTTATTTTTCTTTCTTTTTCTGGTAAACTTTTATAAAGATCTGCTGGAAGGATATAGTTATGGCAATATTGACATATGAAGATCTAAGATTCAATGAGAAAACTAATCAGCTTGAAGTTCGCTTTATGGATCGCTTTTATCTTGATCTTGATAAAAAGGAGCTGGAAGAGATTGGTAAGTTCAAAGTAATTTCTGAAGATAAAATCGAATTTGAAGGTAAGGAGGCGAAAGTAAAGCGTCTGTTCAATCATCTAATTTCCAGCCGGATTGAAACGTCTTTAAAGACAAAAGACGGCCAGAGAGCTATCTATGTACACGAAGGTCCGCTTATAGGGGGACAGGCTTTTGGAATACTTGACTCTGACACTAACTGTATCGAGCTTCGCCCTATAACAGGCTGCAACCTCAACTGTGTATTCTGTTCTGTTGACGAGAAGCTTAAGAAAGGACCCTGCTATGTTGTTGATGTTGACCTGTTGATAGCTGAGTTCAAAAAACTGGCAGATAAGAAGAGTCATCCTCTTTATGTGCACATAAGTGCACAGGGAGAGCCTTTGTTTTATTCTAAGATTGTTGAGCTTGTTTCTGAACTCTCTAAAATTGAGAAAGTAAAGATGATCTCTGTTGGAACTAATGGAACTTTGCTGACAGAAGAGGTTGTAGATAGGTTGAGAAAAGGCGGGCTTACTCGGGTAAATCTTTCTATCAATGCAATAGATCCAAAAGTCGCACAGAAACTTGCAGGATCAAAAGAGTATGACATCGGCAGAATTATGGATATTGCAAAATATATCAAGTCTGTAGGTATTGATCTTGTGGTTGCTCCGGTCTATCTCCAGGAGATGAACCCTGATGAGATTGGAAAGATAATTGAATTTGCAAAGAAGCTAGGGTGTAAGGTAGGTATCCAGAACTTTCTTGAATATCCTTATGGCAAAAAACCTGTCAAGCAATTGGGGTGGGATAGATTCTATGACGTGCTTGGAAAGCTTGAGAAGGAATATAAGGTTAAACTGATCGATCCTGAGTTAGGGTTTGAAATCAAAACAGACAAAGCTCTGAAGAAACCATTCAGAAAAGGGCAGCAGGTCCTTGCTGAACAGATATATGAAGGATACGCGACTGCTGGGGATAGGCTTATTGCACTGCAGGGCCGGATGACAAAGAAGAAGCAAAAAATCAAGCTTATAAGAGATAAACATAATATATATATTGGAGCTCCTCTTGCATAGCAAGATATAAAAATATAAGGTAATCTCTTGAATACGGGGGTAGAATGGCTGATAAAGAAATTGTCATAACTTATGATACATTATATGACTTGCTCAGAAGAGAGAAAAATAGCGGAGAGATCCAGAAGCTGGATGATGATTTCTTTCAACAGGTATTATCATATCTTTCTGAGAAACAGACTCTGCTGAATTCAAGCCCTTCTGATGCAGGGTTGTTTGGTTTTGAGGAAAAAAAGAAGCTAATGCAGCAGCTGGAGAATGCACATAAGATCCTGACAGATCTCTATGAATGGAGAGAGAAGAAAATCATAGGAATGGCGCGCGATGTGAGCAGGACAAATGCATCGATCGGAAATACGTCTGCTTTACTTCCGCCAGAAAAGGACCTATATGACGAGACCCTGTGCCTGCTGAACAAATTCAGGAAAAATATGCTGATAAATCTGCTCTCTGGAAAGGATATCCCTCTTGGATTGGCCCCTTGCTCACAGAGTCCAGAAGAAGAGCCTGAGACTGCTGGAGAACCCAAAGCTTTAAATACCAATGTGGAGCTATCTGGTACAGAAGAGGGTGAAGGCGTCAAAATACGCTTTATTGAGAGTGTACCGCCTTTTATGGGGCCGGATATGAAGGAATATGGGCCTTTTGATTCAGAAGAGATTCAGGAACTTCCTGAAGATATTGCAGATCTGATGGTACGGAAAGGCTGTGCAGAAAAGATTGAAGGTTGAATTGAAATGAAATTTCCAAAAGAAATCAAAAGATTATGTCCACACTGTAAAAAACATACTAATCATAAAGTCAAGCAAGAAAAGAATAGAGGAAAGAATAAGACCCATACCATGTCTAGAGGTTCTAGATTAAGAATCCGATTGCGTGGCGGTGACAGAGGTTTTGGCAACAAAGGAAAGATCAGTGCTGGAGCAATGACAAAATGGAAGCGTTTCAATAAAAAGAGAACCAAAAAGACTGATCTAAGATATTTGTGCAGTGTCTGCAGAAAAACACATATCCAGCGATCTGGTTTCAGGGCTGGGAAAATGCAGTTTGAATAGATAATTTATTCTTATGCTTATGAAACTTGAAGATATAAGACAAGATATTCCTGAAGCATTGTTCAATGTGATTTCTAAATATAATTTTGAAGATCTAAGGCCATGCCAGGAAAAAGCAATCAATGCAGGGTTATTTTCTGGGAAGAATCTTGTTGTATGCACTCCGACTGCGTCTGGGAAAACATTGATTGCTGAACTTTCTTGTTTAAAGAATATTATCGAAGGAAAGGGAAGGGCTATCTATATTGTTCCACTGAAAGCTCTTGCAAGTGAGAAGTATAGAAATTTCAGGAAAGCCTACCCTTATATCCGTGTCGGCCTTGCAACAGGAGATCTAGATTCACGTGATGAATTCCTTAACAGGTGCGATCTGGTAATCGCAACTGCTGAAAAGATGGATTCTCTGATCAGGCACAAAGTTCCGTGGATAAAAGAGATTCACACTATTGTCGTTGATGAGACACATCTGCTCAATGATCCTGGTAGAGGGCCTACCCTTGAGATTCTGATAACTATCTTAAAGAAAGTCCTGCCGCAGTGCCAGATTATTGCACTCTCTGCAACAATTGGCAATCCAAAGGTTCTTGCAGAGTGGCTTGATGCAGAACTAGTTGAAGATGACTGGAGGCCTGTAGAACTCAAAAGCGGAACATACCTTGATGGAGAATTAGATTTTGTGTGATAAGATTATTGCCTGATTTTTATTTTACTTCTGCATCCTCATCTTTGTGAATTCAATGTTTCTTTTTGCAGCGACATCATCTGGGTTTATTTTTAGGATTTTTTGAAAGATCTGTATTGACTTCTCAAACTCTTTGTCAAGACCATAGGCAGAGCCTAACCTGTTAAGCATGCTTGTGTTTCGTGGATTTCTGTGGATTGCAGCCTCGAAAATCTTTATAGCGTTTTTGACTTTTCCTATTCTCAGGTATGAATCTCCAAGATAAGTATATATCCTGTTCTCAAACGGATCTTTCTGCAGTGCGATCTCGAACAAGCGAGTGGCTTCTGTGAACTTTTTCTGTTGCATTGCCAGAAGTCCCATGTTGATATATCCGGGCACAAATCCGGGGTTTTTTGTGACTGCGATGCTGAACGCGATGATTGCTTTCTTCTGCTCGCTTCTTCGCTGGAGAGCAAGGCCAAGATAGTGATATTCCATTGGTGAAGAAAACTTCTTTATGTTGTCATTGATTTCAGCTGGAGTATATGTATAATTGTTTTTATTCTGTATGAAATGCTTTTCAATATCCCTATTGAATTTTTCCAACTGCTCTATTGGATGCTCTTTGGTGTATAATTTTTCATTCCGCCTCTTGCCATCAGTTCCAGCATTAGCCGGTTGCGAACATTGTCGGTCCTGAAAATGATTTCGTCGACGGTATCTTTTTCAATGATATCCCAATGAGCGATAGTTTTCGATCTAAAAAGTTTACGCAGCATCTGTGAATCGCATGGATTTTTGATATCGCCATCGAAGTTATTTTTTAAAAAATTGAAAAATGCGGTTAGATGGGAAAAACGAATCCGCTTTGTCTGGGGTTTTCGGCCTTCGGAAACCCGGGTCATAAAATTCAGAATATCATCTGTTGATACCTCTTTGATTTTTAGGTTGGCTAAATTTTGTTTGAACTTTGCAATGGTAAATTCGTATGCCCGGACGGTATTTTTTTTCGAATGGGCTCGGTGATAATCTATCCAGATTTTTGAGGCTTGTGAAACGTTCATGGTTTACCTCCTTTCGGTAATTGGATTTGACATTTACAAACCGATCGGGGTAAACGAACCATAGCGGGTTAATGTTCGCAATGGATTTCCCGCTTTTAAAGTCCTACGATATCCAGAAGAAATCTGTATATATTTCAGAAATTTTCCGATTGTATAGAATGGCAAGCAATCTAACAATCGACTGTTACCATTATCTATTTGAATATCTCAACACATGACACATTTTCCATCTAATATCACTTTAGGTATAGGTTTTCTAAAAAGGAAAACAGGCCATGCCTGAACTTACTTCTTCCGATCTGCAGGCTTTCAGAGCATTCGAACAGGCCGGCTGGGATAAAGCTGCTACAATGTATGATCCTTTAGCCGGAATGATTACCCAGCAAGCCGTTGAGCGACTTTTGGACGCTACACATGTCGGCCGAGGTACCTGTCTGTTAGACATTGCGTGTGGACCAGGGGATGCTTCGGGTCGCGCAATAGAGCGTGGGGCAACGGCTCTCGGGATCGACATCGCTCCATCAATGGTGGTAGAAGCACGCAAAAAATTCTCCCAAGCCGAGTTCCAAGAGGGGGATGCCGAAGCTCTGCCATGTGACGATACCAGCTTCGACGCTGTTGTTTGTAACTTTGGATTGTTACACGTAGCAGAGCCTGACAAGGCTATCGCAGAGGCATATCGGGTCTTGCAATCGGGAGGCCATTATGCCTTCACAGTGTGGGGTGATCCAGCGACAGGCTCCTCATACTTATCCATGCTATTTGGAGCCATTCAATCCCATGCCGACGTGTCGGTCCCTCTGCCACCCACCCCACCACTATTTCGTTTCTGCGACCATGAAGAATGCAACAAAGCTCTCTCTGCGGTCGGCTTCGTTGATCCGGCAGTGACGGAATTTACCCTGACATGGTACGCCGCATCCATAGAAATGCTTTTGGAGTTTGTCCAGCATTGCACAGCGCGGGCTCGGATGCTAATTGAACAGCAAACGGCTGTGGTGCGTGCACGCATTTACAAGGCGATTGAAGAAGGTGCGAAGCAGTTTGAACGAGAGGGGCGATTTGAGATCCCTTGGCCAGCGGTGCTCGCCACAGCCCGCAAGCCGTGAGAGTCTGGTGTAAATAATACCTGCTATTTATTAAAATTTTGAGCATCTCATATTTATTAGGATAGCCACAACATATATGAATTATTGCGAAAATTCATGTATCAAGCTATCTTTACCCACCACAACCATAAAAATGGCATTTGATTCTTCTTAAAATCGACATCAACATCATAATTCTTGACCTTATAATCCAGTTTGGTATTTATACTTCTGAAAAAATATCAAATTTCCATACCAATCGCCGTTTGAAA
>JAHWHI010000015.1 GCA_019323355.1 Candidatus Woesearchaeota archaeon
GCGCAGAGCGAATCTATAATCTGTTCCAGATGAAAAAGAAGAAAACAGAAAGAGAGATGCGGAGAGAAGGAAACAAAAAATACATTTATACTGTTGCAGAGTTTGCACGCGAGCAGGTCGGCATAAGTATTGACATGGTCCGCACATTGCTGGAGTATCACGATCTTGACACGCGCACAAAAACAATGTACGAGGATGGTCTTCTCCGTCGGATGGACGTTGCGTTGTTTCTTGGAAAGATCCCTAAAAAGCAAAGATTCTTTTATGCATTGTATGCGATTCTAAACAACAGTACGAAAAACGATCTTGAAGAGATGTTCAAGTCCAACACAGAGTTCGAGGACAGCAACCTTTTCAAGAGCAGTATGTCGGACCGCAGATACAAGAAATGGCTCAAGGACCAGGCAGCAGAGGTCGAGCAAAGGATAAAGAAAGAATTGCTTGTCAATCTTTCACATTCCATTTCAGTTTATAAATCAATCAGCCCGATCCTTAACAGCAGTTCCTCTGAGATCCTTTATAAAGACGAGACTGTTTTACAAAAGATATTTAAATTCTATAAAACCTACCAGGAATTGAAGGGGGGAGTGCGCAAAAAGCGTGCTTAATTTTTAAAATATGGTTACAGGAGCTTTATACTACACAGATATAGGAGTAGTATTGGCATTGCTTTCCAACAAGCCGGATAAACCGCACGGTGTTCCAAAAGATGTCAAAGGCCGTACTGCAAAACTTGGTTACGTCTTCTATAAAAAAACAATCGGGACAAAGTCGAGGATAGATCTCTACCTGTTGGAAGACGGGAAATCTGCTGTTGAAGATATCTCTCTGACAATGACACGAGAAGTTCCGATTATTGATTCTGACAATTTTGAAGGTTATAAGCTAACACAGCAAGGGCTTGAAGAAAAATTTCAAGAAACAATTATCAATCCAAAAGATATACGGCCTGTGGAACTTTTTATTCGGTTTATTTATCCTTCAGAGTATCGTGAGAATCACATCCCAGATGTCCATGATGTTTTATGGTCTGTTGCTGGACAGTTAGAACTAAAACCGACAAATCATGTAACTCCAATCAAAGTTCCATCGAAAGTTTTGAAGCAATTGCAGTACGCAATTTTCTACGATGTCCTATGTTATTATGATTACAAACTCAAGCAGAGAGCGGATCGGGCTGAAGAAGCTGCACAAATAAAAGCAGACGAGGAAGCTGAGAAAAAAAGAGCAGAAGAGCAGGAAGCAGCAGATAGGGCAAATTCATTCGATTTCATGGGAAAGCTGATTGATGAAGCCAAAGAACGGGCAGAACAAGAAGAGCAGGATAAGGAGAAATAAAAATAAAAATGGAAGAAGACATATACGAAGTGTTTGACAGCATAACACGGATAGAAGATCTTGGACCTTATATACAGATAAGCAGGGAATCTGTCCGCGATCCTCATCTTTATTCAAGTGTCCGTTTTCAGGTTAAGGATATCGGGAAATTATTCACCCTGTTCCTAAAAAAACTAGATAATGAATGGTGGCATATCCCTTCGTTGGTTGAATGGAAGGAATTCAATTCAGAGAAAAGAACAAATGAAAAACTCAAATGGAACAAGACCCTTGAAGAATTATGCAAAGTTTCTGACGAACTAAGAGTGGAGTTTGCAGACGATGAAATCGGATCAATGATCTTTTCACAGGGAGATCAAAAGGTTGCATTACATCCAGCAGAGATCTATCGTTTGATATATGGACTGCAAAACCTTGATAACGTGAAAAAAACAGGAAGATTGAACTCGATATTCCGGCAGTGGGAAAAAGTAAGATTAGAAGCACCAGAGAAAAGACCGACACAGTTGCCGTTCCTTGACACTGGAAAAGGGGATTTTCAGGAAACTTGTCTATGTTATGCGAATTTTGATATTGGCGCGAGCGGCGCCTGTTTTAACTCGATACTTCCGACAGGCGAGGTTGATCACGATAATGCCTGTGCCTACTGTTACAGCAACCTGAACAACAAATACCAGCTTCCTTACTATCGAAAATGGGATACTAACTGGACAAAGATGTTTGACATCGAGACATTCATAAGATTCCAGAGAGAAGAAAGAAGATTCGAACCAATGATCGCGAATGGAAGGGCAAGTGATTCCCGTATTATAGGTGAGGGCCGGTTTAAGTTTGTCCGCATGGGAAAGAATATCGAGGCTGGCCATATAATGCTGAGGAACAATCTTCTTGTCACATTGATGCATCTGAAACGCGAAGGAATAAAATTTATCCTCCCTACAAAAGTTCTTGGTTATGACAAAGCTGTCGAAGAGTATGCTAAAGATACAGGCTCGATAATACATTTCAGCCTTTCTGACGAGCAGCTTGATATCCTCGAGCGTGGAGTGCACGCCTGGGGATGCAACCACGAGTTCAGGATGAGATCTGCTGAAGCATACAATTCCGCAGGACTTGATGTTGCATTCAGAATGGTAGATCTTGCAGACGACGAGCAGTCTGAAAGAGTGAAAGCATTGGTTGAAAGAACTTTGGATATGAAAGATATTCCTGTGCTGTTCACGCCGATGAGGATCTATAATTTCAATAGAAGGACTGTTGCGCAAGTCACAAGAGGATTGACAAGGGACGAGATGAAAGAGAAACGAGGTTATTCAAACCAGCCAGCCATCACTAGAAGACAGCATACAAATATCCTCCTTCCGCCACGCATACACGAATCCTATCTTCAACTGGAAAGAGAACATCCAGAACTGTTTGGTTTCTGCGCGCACACAAGGCGTGTTATTATCGAGAGAAAAACAGATAGAACTTTATTCGACGTCAATGTAGAAGAGAGAATCATTGATGACGAAGAAGAGATATTCTGCGGAGCTTGTATGTCCGGCCTTCCTCACGGAAGATTCAATCCAGAGCATACAATGGAATACACAAAGGGCAACAAGAAATATTACAGAAAGAAATGGTAGAAGATGGTGCTTCTCGAATACAAGACAAGGGCAAAGACTGCAAAAGATGATCCCGAACAGACAGATGTAGTCATGACTTTTGATACTGACAGGGCAATCGAAGTTTTCACACATGCTGTCAGAGCGTATCGTGTTCGTTCGCATATATTCGCCCTAGACGATCTGTTCCCAGAAGCGACAAAGCCGGATTTCATTGAGGACAAATCAAGCAAGCATGTCATGTGGCATTTCCTCGGTGTTTTCTTCGATCATACTAAAGAATCAAAGGATCTCTACCGTGATCTTTATTTTATGATACAAGATTATCCTAAACTATTGTCTGTTGACGGAATCCTTGGTCAGGGTATCAATTCACTGGAGAAAAAACTTCGCACGCGGCTGGCGCACCCAGATTCCAGACGAGAGTCAGGTTTTCTTCTTGATGCAATGACTCATGTGAAAGACATATTCGGTTCAGACATAAAAGATATCCTCAAAGGAACAACTGACCTCAACGTGGTCAGGGAGCGTCTGCTTCGTGTCAAGAATATCTCTGACAAGAAAGCAAACCTATTCCTGCTCTATATGATTAAATACAAGATAAAACAGTTCAAGAACCCGAACGATTTGGAGATGGCTGTAGACTTCCACAAAGTGCGTGCAAGCTATGCACTTGGGATTGTCGATTTCAATGTGCCTTCATTGACAGGCCAGGTAGCAAGAAGATTGGTCAGAGTCGCATATACTGATTTCCTAAAACAGAACCCAGACCTCCCATTTAACATGATAGATCTTGATGATATCTTGTGGGTAGTGCCGTCAAAAGTTTGTTCTAAAAGTGTAAGATCTCCTGCAGAAAAGTCACAGAAATGGTTGAGATGCTTGAGATATTGTCCATTTTTTGCAAAATATTGTGTCAAACCAGTTGTCCGCAATGATTACAAGGGTTATTTTGATTTCACAAGCAGCATCAGATCCCCAGATTTTGTAAACCTTGGGACCAACAAAGATCTGCTGCTTTACCCATTATCACGGCAGGAGGTCATGTTATGGCCGAAGCATATTCGGTCTGTTAGATATTACGAGGATACTCCTCTGGAAAGGCATGTGTATAATAATGCAGATAATCCTCAATCAAGTATGTTTGAAGAATAAACTTTATAAAGGCCAATTCTCTGGTATATAAATATGGTATTGGAAAAATTAGGCAGTTCATTGAAGAATACCTTGACAAAGATTACCAAGGCAGTCGTAGTAGATAAAAAACTCATCAATGAGCTGGTGAAAGAGATCCAGAGAGCGCTCCTGTCATCAGATGTTAATGTCGAATTGGTCTTTGAACTCTCCAACACAATCAAAAAAAGAGCGCTCGAAGAAGAGACTCCAGGCACTCTAACAAAAAAAGAGCATCTTGTTAACATAGTATATGAAGAATTAGTCAAATTTCTTGGTGCAGAAGAAGCAAAGATCGATACAAAAGCAAAGCCGACAAAGATCATGCTTGTCGGTCTGTTCGGTAATGGTAAGACAACAACAGCAGGAAAACTGGCAAAATATTTCCAGAAGAGAGGGAATAAGATCGCTCTTCTTCAGACAGACACATGGAGACCTGCAGCATACCAGCAATTAGAGCAGTTGGCAAAGCAGATCAATGCTGATTTCTTTGGAAAGAAAGGTGCAAAGGATGCGATAGAAGTCTACAAAGAGCACGAAGCAAAGCTGAAAAAATACGATATTGTCATAATCGACACTGCTGGACGTGATGCATTATCTGATGATCTTATTGATGAACTGAACAAACTTAACAAGATTGTCCAGCCGCATGAAAAACTGCTGATTATCGGAGCAGATGTCGGGCAGGGTGCAAAGAAACAGGCACAGGCTTTCCACGACACCTGCGGAGTTACAGGAGTAATAATCACAAAACTTGACGGTACTGCTAAAGGCGGTGGTGCATTGAGCGCGTGTTCAGTCACAAAAGCACCTGTCAAGTTCATAGGAGTCGGTGAAAAGATAGACGACCTGGAACACTTTGTTCCTGAAAGATTTGTCTCAAGGATGCTCGGCATGGGAGACATAGAAGGCCTTCTTGAAAAAGCAAGAGAGGCGATCAGCGAGGAGGATGCAAAAGATCTTGGTGCGAAATTCCTCAAAGGAGAATTCAGCCTGATAGACCTTTACGAGCAGATGCAAGCAATGAAAAAGATGGGTCCGCTCGGAAAAGTGATGGATCTTATTCCTGGAATGGGAAAACTGAAGATTCCGAAAGAGATGATCGATATGCAGGAAGAGAGCATCAAGAAATGGAAGTTCATAATGGACAGCTGCACAAAAGAAGAATTAGAGGATCCGGACATACTGACAGGGGAGCGTATAGAGCGTATTGCAAACGGAAGCGGAACAAAAGTTGAGGATGTCCGTGCGATGCTGAAACAGTACAAACAGTCAAAGAAGATGGTCAAGATGTTCAAGGGCGGCGGCGGAAAAAAGATGAAGCAGATGATGAAACAGTTCGGCGGCCAGATGCCTGGTGACCTGTCAAAACTTGGCGATCTGAAGATGTAGTTATTTCTTCCTGGATTTATTAAATTTCTTCTCTTTCTTCAGATACTTATCAGCATAGGTCTTGATGGCTTTCTTGAGGATGGAATACGCTTTCAGTTTTCCGCTTCTTCCTTTCACTTTGACTTTCTTTCCTTCAAGCCTTTTGTAGATTTTAAAGAATTCCTCGATCTCATCCATCACATTCTTTGGAAGGGATTTCAGATCATTGTAATTGGCATATTTAGGATCTCCGTATGGCACGCAGACCAATTTGTCATCAACTTTCTTGTCATCGATCATATGTATGACTCCGATCGGTTTTGCCCGGACATATGTTCCAGGCTCGAATGCGACCTGTGATAAAACAAGTGCGTCTATCGGATCTCCGTCATCTGCAAGTGTCCTCGGAACAAAACCATAGTTCTGCGGAAACCTGACAGCAGTCGCCAGCACACGATCAACCCTGATAGCTCCGGTAGTCTTTCCTATCTCATACTTGCATTTAGAACCCATCGGCACTTCGATGACAACATGTATCTTTGTCGGAATCTTGATTCCTGGAATAATATCGTGCCATAAATGTACCATTATACCACCTTTTTGTTTTGGATACCATTGTCATATATAAATGTTATACTCATATTTTGCAAAAAGATTTATATATTATGGATGCGTATGTAACTTCTGGTCCCAAAGATGGTGAGAGATGAAGAGATAGTGCCAGGTTATTCTCGTTCTAGAGATTTAGATGAACTTAGAGATTATGAGGAAACAATCCGCGAGCTGAGAAAAAAAAGATATGAGATAAATCAAGAGATTGACAGGGTCCAATTTTACTTTGAAATCAGAAGACGGCTGACAGAGATGGGTGTTTGGGAAGAAGTAATAACACAGATCCACGACTATCAGGTCTTGTTCGGAGAGCCGGATGATGAAATATATGATACTGTCTCTTTGCTTCGAGGGGTTTATTTTTCTGTCGCGACTGTCGGCGAAAGGCAGAAAATGGAGACGCGCGGAGTTCCTGTAAAAACTTATGCCTACCATTTTTCCTGGCCAGAGGATCCAATGCCAAAACTCAGAGGTGTATTTTTCAAGGATGCTCGGCTGAGCGAAGTAAAAAGACGTTTTTTAAGTGCGCATTTCCAGCAAAAACTTATGGAACTTACCCGCCTGAACGCGGACCGGGCTGAAAAAGTTTCAAAAATTCCCGGAAGATTAGAGAAATTGCTCAAAATGCCTGAAAAAGCAAGCATAACACTAGCTCCATAGTTTTTACTTCCGCAAAGTTTATAAAACTAATATCAATTTCTACTAATTTGTAATGAGGTGAGGTGATAGTAATGAGGAAAATCTGTATTATTAATCAGAAGGGAGGAGTTGGTAAGACAACTACCACTGTAAATCTTGCGATTGGTCTTGCAAGAAAAAAAAGAAAGGTTCTGATTCTCGATCTTGATGCGCAGGGAAATGTAAGCACTTGTCTTGGAAAGAGAGGCGAAAAGACAATGTACGATCTTCTTGTCAACAAAGTGCCGATTTCAGAATGTATTGTCAATATTGAGAAGAATGTTGATGCAGTCACATCAGACGGAAAACTTGCAGAGGCAGAGACCATACTTATGGGAAGGCCGAACAGGGAACGTATCCTTTCGAGGGCACTGGAAGATCTTGATGAAGAGGAATATGAGTTCATCCTGATGGACTGTCCGCCTTCGATGAGCCTGATGTCACAGAATGCGCTGTTGTTTGCAGACGAAGCTTTGATACCAAGCAGTACAGAAGCACTGTCTTTTGTGGGATTGAAACAGATGTTAGAGGTCATTGATGAGAGCAACACATTGTTTGATCACGACCTTGTTGTTGCAGGAATCCTTCCGACAATGTACGACCGGAGGAACAAGATATGTGTTCAGGTGCTTGGGCAGATGGAGAATGAATACAATGGCATGACACTGGAACCGATCAGGGTCAACAGCAAACTGATAGAGGCGCCAGGCCATTCAAAGACAATCTTTGACTACGCGCGAAGCAGCAGGGGCGCTGAAGATTACAGGAAATTAGTGGATTTTGTTTTAAAGAATGATTAGAAACGCTTGTAATGGGTCATCTATCGTACCCCCACCACAAGCAAAAGGAGCAGGCCATTACGCGCAACCCCATTCTAAGAGATTCAGATTTATTATATTAACTTTATGTAATCCCATATTGGGGATTAACAGTAAACTATTTAAATGACCTCAAGGTCTTTCAGTATCAGAGAGGATTGTGAGGCGAAACCCAACATGAATATACCCAATTATGAAGAATTTAATACTAGATTAAGAGAAGCAGAAGTAATTCTAAAAGAAGGTAATTCTGAATATCCTATTGTTGAAGAAACTGTTCCTGCAGAACCAGTTGCTGCCCCAGAAAAACCTCAGTACCATGTAGTGGATCTTGGAAAACATGATCTTGATATTGTTGAAATAAAAGGAGGACTGCAAAATATATTCACTGGCGAAGGAACGGATGAACATATTCCAAAGGGATCACCTAGTGAGGTAGAAGCTCTTTTAAGAGTGAAAGATGCGCTGGGCCAGTACCAGAAACTTCCTGTACTGGATCATAATCTTATCGCATTGTATGAGGAGGGCAGGCCGGTCTTTAGTGATCAGTACACCCTTTTTTGCATGGCAGAGCGATTAAGCCCTGAAAAAAAGAATGATCTTTTCCGGCACGCTCTAGGAATGTTTGATACTCCAGGACATGGCAAAAAATTGGCGACAATTGACACATTTGTAAAAAGAGGGGATTGCAAGAATGCACTGGAGATGCTAACAATATTGAAACTTCTTGCTGACAAGTCAAAAAACAACGCAGAATTATACAGTACTTTTGGAAAGAAGATGATCACAACAGCAATAGATATCTATTGTCATTTTAGAGACAACTGGAGAGAATACAAAGATATGTCCCTGTGGGAATATGAAACTCTTCTCTGGGCTGCAACTGAAGCGCAATTACATCCAGAAGGCATAGTAAAAAGATGCAAAGAAGAAATCGGTATATACGATCCGGATGTTGATCCAGAACTGCCAAAATTATAGAATTTTTTAAGGAACTCTTCTCAGGTGCTTGACCATAGGATGTTCTTCATCCAGTTCTGATTTTGCTTTTTCTTCGACAACTTCTTGTTTGGGTTTTTCTTTGCCGATGAAATCGCACTTATCCTTTATTCTTGTCGAAGCATCTTTAGTGTCGTCCTCTGAAAGCTCTTGCGGTTCCCACTGAAGCTTTAATCCATCATCCATCTTTCTTGGGACAACATCAATGCAAAGATGTTCTGTCATTGACGAAGAATTAGCCATCATATTGGTCCCCACTCCAGCCTGCATCCCTCCAAGAGCTTCGAACACCATTGTCGAAGCGAGGCTCGCAGACGTGAACAGCCTGTTGAACTCCTTCTCGTCCAGCTCCTGCACTTTCTGGACATGCTTTTTCGGATATACTTTCAGATGGCCCTCTACAGTCTCCCCCATTAAAATTACAACTAGGTCATCCTCGTAGACAAGGTTTTCTTTCTTGCTTATTGCTTCACATACTTTGCACGCCATCTTATCCGAACATCCTCGACACTAGGTCAAGATCAACATCATCATCTTTTTTGCCTTCATCTTCTTGTTCTTCTGTTTCTTCGTCTTCGCTTTCTTCTTTTTCTTCTTCTGGCTCTTCATCTTCTTCGCCTTCTTTTTCTTCTTCCTCTGTTTCTTCCTTCTCTTCAGGCTTTTCTTTCTCCGCGGTTTTCTCCCCTTTCAGCTCTGCGATGATCTCTTCGACTGTCACATCTTTGAACAATGCCTGCAGCTGCGGATTCTGTGGGATCATCTTCTTGAATTCATCTGGATTCTTCAGTATCAGCTCCTTGACCTGTGGATTTGATTCTATTATCTGCATTACCTCTTTCTTGCCGAACTTTTTAGGCGGGCCGAACCTTCTCTTGATCGCGATGTTAAGGTTCTGTGCCAGGACTTTCTTCAGCTCTTCGAGTTTTTTCTCATCCAGTTTATTCTGCGGAAGATCAAAGCAGGACAGGTTGTCAGCCTGCTCTCTAGGGACAATATGTATCATCATGTGGGAACTTTGCTGGCCAGCAGCCTGTCCAGAAGCTAAGAATATCTCCACTCCCTGGGACAGCATTGCCTCTTCAACACAGGCACCGATTTCCTTGACCATCTTGAAGAAATAGTTGAAAAGATCAGGAGGCATCATAGCAGCGATGAAATAATGGTCCTTTGGCATCAGAAGCACATGACCTTTTGCAGCTGGATTGATATCAAGTATCGCAATGACTTTGTCGTCTTCGTATACTTTTGTCGCTGGAATATTTCCTGCGACTATCTGGCAGAATGGACACTGTTTCTTGATCTCCTCCATCCTTTGCTGCTCTGACATTTCCTCTGCCATGACAGGAAAGTGAGGATTGGTACTATTTAAAGGTTTATAGAATTATTTTGACATCTGGATTATTGTGCCTATCAACGATGTCGGAGTGTGATCTACGATTTTTACTTTAAGAACTTTGCCAAGGAGATCCCCTCCGGATTTGATTGCGATAGGTTTGTATGCAAAATTCCTTCCGATCCAGTCCTCTTTCTTGTCATCGATGATGACAGTCCCTTCCCAGTCCATCCATTTCTCGTTGTTCATCTTAGATATGTTGATGAACACATCAGTGATGAACTTTGATCTTCCCTTGATCGCGTCTCCTGGAACTTTTAGTTCTTTGTCCATCTTGTATGACGCAGTGCCTGGAATATCCTGATAGCGTGAGATATTGATGACAGCTGGAAAAAGTTCGCGGACAAAATCAACAGTCTCGAAGAACTGGCTCTCTGTCTCTCCTGGAAACCCGCAGATGACATCAGTCGCAATGGAGATATTCGGGTAACTTTCCTTGAATTTGTTGACAATGAACAGAACATCCTCTGCGACATACTCCCGCTTCATCTTTTCAAGAACCTCATTGTTTCCAGACTGGATAGGGATATGCAGGAACTTGAAGACTCTTGGGTCCTTGTACACCTCGACCATGTCATAGAGTATTGGCATCAAGTTCGCAGGATTCATCATCCCGATCCTGAGCATGAACTGTGAATTTATCTGGAGGATTTCCTTCACAAGCTCTGGAAGCTGTGATTTTCCTGAATCCATTCCATAGGATGCAGTGTCCTGTGCAGTGAGCCATATTTCTTTCACACCCTCTTTCAAAGCTTCCCTTATTTCCTTGATTATGGTTTCTTTTGGATAAGAAAGATGTTTTCCCTTGATAGATTTGACAATGCAGTATGCACAGTTGCTGACACAGCTGTTACAGATAGGGATTATTGCGACATACGGATTCTTTCGCACCCGGGGAAAGCCAAGCTTGACCTCCTCCTCTGTTGACATAAGTGTGACAGAATTTCCATTCAATGTCTCCTCCACAACATCTTTTATGTTATGGATATTGTCAGTGTTGATGAAAGAGGCTTCAGGGACAATCTCCCGGTACTCTTTGTAAGCTTTTTTGTTCAGGCATCCGGCAATTATCAACCCCTGGTTCTCTCCCAGTGACTCGTTTATCTCATTGATATTCTTCAGTGCACCCTGCGTCCCTTTCACAACACAGGTATTCAGTACAATAACATCAGCATCTTCCTTCTTTCTGGTGATCTCAAAACCAGCTGCCTTGAGCAGGCCTGCCATTGCTTCTGACTCTGCCTGGTTTGTGCTGCACCCCATTGTCAGGAAATAGATTTTTGTCATTGAAAACATGATTCGGGTTCAGAATATAAAGGTTTTGCAAGGCCTGAAAACGCAGAAATCATGCTTTTCAGCCAATTCACTACCAAAAAGTTTAAATACTCAAAAAACCTAGGTATATTTTTAGAGTAGTCGGGGGTATATAGGTAGAAATTAAAAAAAAATGGATTCCGATGCAGAAGCAATAAAGTTGGGTGGAAACATCGAACTTTCTGGATTCAGGGAACTTGACAGCGGTTCAATGATTATCCTGAAAAAGATTATCGGCAACTATGTACGTAAACTTTCTGACCATAGTGAGAAATTTGAAGGCATACGGATTGTTTTGAAGCCCGCTTTCTCGTCGAACCTTGAAAAACCTAGCAGGTTCGAGGTCCACGGAAAACTTTTCGACAACGGCAAGACATATGCTGCAGAACATATTGACAACAATGTATTTGTCACAGTTGACAGGGTTCTCTCTAAAATCGAGAGAAGCGTGATGCGATAGACAGAAAGGATTTTATAGGACGACTTCTTTTGCCATATTAGAGGTGATATTCAATGGCTGCAAAACCAATCTATAGGATTAGAAACATACGCAGGAGACCAAAAGACAAGCTAGTGAACGGAGTTCTTGAACGAATGGATGGAGGCGGAGCAACAACATTTATGATACCGATAGCTTCTGACCCTGGATTCAAGTTGAACGACGAAGTGGTTGTCATGAAATGGAGCATAGGATCTCCTATCGGTGCTAAGAAAAGATACGCGACCCTAATGGCAAAAGCTAAGAAATAATCCCAACATTAACTAGAATTTGTCAGGGCACTGTCGTCAAGAGTTGGGTTCACAGTGAATTCAGATGAATCCATCGAGGTTTTGTTTTCTTCTTTTTGCTCCTCTTCTTGAATCTCTTCTATGGTTTGCGCTTCTTTCTCTTCAACAATCTGCTGTACAACAGGCTGTATTGCTTCTTTTACAACAGGAGCAGGTGCCTTTTCCTCGCAGGGTTCTGGAGGATAGAGACAGCCCGTCATATATATCAGCAACACCAGCAGAAGCCCTAAACATAATATCCGCCTGTTCATAGGATTAACAATTGAAAAGATTGGTATATAAACTTTTCTAAACAGCAATATTTAAATATACTCAGCTCTACCATATATGGAAAAAGAGGTAAGATGGCAGTATCCTGGTACTATATTCAGAATGTTTTTGGTCCGCAGGTAGCTAATAGAGTAGTTGACCTTGTCCAAGCACCATGGATCAATCCAGATATGGTCTGGATAGTCACTCCATTGCTTGTCACGCTTCTATTGATGACATTCTATTTTGGCAAGTACAAGAGAGAAGAACTTGGATGGAATACTGCAGTTGGAAATTCACTGGTCCTTATCTTTGTATCAATAGACCTGATGAGATATCTCTACCATTCGCCTCTTCCTCCAGCGCTTGACAATTATTTCACACAGCCGCTGAAAACAACAATCGCAGTGATCATCTTTGCAGAAGGAATCTTCTTAGTATTCTCTAACTTCCTTCACTGGTGGCCGAAGAAAGTTGCTTTCTTTGTTTCATCTCCGTTGCCAGTCAACCTGACAGCATACGTTGCAATCGCAATAGTCTATACAAATGTTGTCTTTAACTGGGTAACTCTTGTTGCAGCGGTAATACTATTCTTCATCCTGCTCCTGATATTCACCTTGCTCAAGACAGGGGAGAGCAGACTGCTCGAGTCCATAGCAAAGGCAAAAGTCGCAGAACAGGCAGAGGAGATATCAAAACAGAAACAGCAGCTAAGGGAGAAGAGGGCCGAGATAGAGAAGAAAGCAAAAGAAGTGAAGGAGATAGAGGAGCAGAAGAAAAAAGAAGAGGCTCAGGAGAAGAAACTGTTAGCGCAGAAAAAAGAGGAATCTCAGAAACTTAAGAAGAAACTTAAGAAGATAATACCTAGTTCTAAGAAAAAATAACTGGATTTTATATATAAAATTCCAAAACATTTATATACGATAAGTCCTTTTATATACAAAAAGAGGTTTGAGATTGAAACGAGGTGATAGTAGAGTTCTCGTTTTAATTGGAAAAAATAATCACAAACTTTGAAAGAGGTGAAACTAGAATGGCCATAAGAGGAAGAATCCAAAACCTTACCAAAGGTAGTAAACATATCACAGGCACTATTAAAAGAATTGGCGGTGGCGGTGTTGTTGGTTTTGAAGCACCATTGTCAATGGCAGACAAACTGTCAGTAAATACTGTTGTTGAGTTTAGTGCTGGAACAAAGACAACCCAGAAATGGGAACAGCGACCAGTAAAAATTACAAAAGTTATAGGTTAGAGGTGATTTAAATGAGAACAGGAAGAATAGTTCAATTGAAAAAAGCAACAAATCCATCACGTGCAAAAAAATTAAAAATTGTTGAAGGAACAATCGTACAGGATAATTTTGGATCCGACCTTTCCTTCACAGCACCAATGGAACTTGGTGAAAAATTAACCCTGGGAGTAAAAGTAGCTTTTGAGCCTCTGCCATACAGGAAAGGCGACAGAGGAGTTGGCGAA
>JAHWHI010000070.1 GCA_019323355.1 Candidatus Woesearchaeota archaeon
TCTTCAAGTTCAAGATCGTATTCAACAATTGCTCCGGCAGAATCAAAGATCTCTGGGCTGAAGTCATACTCTGGCAAGTATCCTCCAGCATAAGCTGAAAAGCTGTCAACATTGAAAATTATTGCTTCATCTGTTTCTGTAAATTCGATTCCAGTCTTCTTCCACCTATCTTCACATTCAAATGCATCAACATCAAACTCTTCGCAGTACAATACAGTATTAACAGGCTCAATTTTTCGCAATGCCAATGTCGCATTGCTGAAGTTGAATTTTTCTTTGACTGCAAATACTTCTGTTGAGATCTCTTCCTCTTTTGCCACGTCAATCTTGGCAGTGATAGTATTTGTCTGGTCTTTTCCAATCGATCTTATGTTTGCTGTTGAGATCGTAGAGATTATCTCAACTTCCTCTCCAGGTCTCTGTACAGTTCTCTCTCCTGACGAGATATCTAGATTGAATGTTCGATCGTAATTGTCCAACAACTTATAGTCTCCGGCCCATTCTTCTGAATCAGATAGAATAATAGTTGGAATATCCTTGGTCACTTCTTCGACCTTTTGGTCCAATGTTACTGTTGTGTAATTAATACCGAACAAGTCAAAGTATATATCTCCGATAATCTCTATCGACAGATTGTAGTTACCTGTGAATTCAGAGCTGATATTGCAGGAGCCTTCGCAGTAATCTGTAAACTCATAGAGCTGGCTGTAGAACCTTGCTGGCAGTGCTGCCTCCCGGGTATAGATAGTATTTGATTCGTCATCTAAGTCCAAGTTCAAGATCCTTGCTTTTACATGGTTCTCTTTGCCGACATTTTCCATTCCAGCATGCAGATGGAACGGTGCTTCCCAGGAAATATTTGCTGACGAAAGACCAAGGAAGTTACAGCAATCATTGTTTCCGTAACAGACGCTTGTATCTGGATGCTCATTGACAACCCATCTTGTACATAGCTTAGTCCTGTCGACAGGAACAATACTGTTCTTGACAGTGAAGTCTATTGCATTCTGCGCAAATTCAACACCATCATCCTCTGGATCCCATTGCGAACCTTCATTGTATTCTAATTTTATCTGTACTTTATCGCTGTTTGTGTCTAAGTCAATGTCATTGATATAATTAATATCATCAAGCTCTACTGTGGCATTGGCTGGCTCTATCTCTGTGCGCATCTTGTACGAGTCTGCTACAAGTATGCGATCATCCTTAGATTCAAGATAAATACGCAATCTACCGTCTCCTAGGAATCTTCCTGTTATTCCTAATGAATTTAATTGCGTTTTGTTTGATTCCAATATTATCGGAATCACTGTATCTTCTGTTATGTACCTGTTAATTTCAAGGTATGTCGCTGGCTCTGCAACAGCTTTACCAGTAATATCTAAGTCTGGCAGTTTTATGAAGATGAAGGTTGAGATCACCAATAGAACTGCTATGACCAGGAATATGCTTGAGAATCTTCTGTAAGTTGTATGGATCCTCTTTACTAATACTTTGTCTGAGACTAACTCTGGTTTTTCCCGCTTGTGGATAACCTGCTGTTTCTCTTCTAACTTCTTGACTTTCTCGACAAATTCTTTTTCAACTTCTTCTTTATGTTTACGTGCTTTGAATATCCGTGATGATTCTTCTGGTTTTTCCTGTTTCTTAGGAAGCTCGAATACGATCGGCTCTTCAGGAGGTTGTGAAGTTTTTGAAGGAACTTTCTCTTCAGCTTTCTTAGCCTCGTACTTAGGCTCGATGTTATATGCCTCTATGCTTGACTTTCTCTCTGAAACTATTTCTGGTATAATCTCTACTTTAGGCTCTATTTTTTCTGCGACTTCTGGATGCTTGAACTCAAACATTGGTTTCTTCTCTGTTTTTTGCTGTGCTTTCTTCTCTGCAGCTTTCTTCCTTATGTTCTCCATGATCGCTTTCATCTCAGCGTCGCTGACAGATGGAACTAACTGGGGCTTCTTTTTCACTAGCTGTTTCTCGACTAGCTTATCGATTCCCTCTTTCTTTTCTCCATCCGGTTTTTTCTCTTCTTCAGTCATTTATTTCCTCGTTTAGTCTTATACCTCGAGTAAACAGTGCGTATAGTTTGGTAATTTCGGTTGAGCAATGTCGCTATCTCGTTTATTGAAAGCTCATAATTATCCTTCAGATGCGCGACAATCAATTCAAGAACTGAAAATTTCCTGTCTTTGAGGATAGATGCAGGAATTGAGTAAGAATAATCAGAAATGTCAAGCGTTTGTGGGTATTTTTTTGCTGCGTTACGGTAAGTTGTCCATATTGTATTTGGCTTCCTGTTAAGTAATTGTGCAATTTTCTTGAAACTCAGTTTTGACTCTTCTTTCAGGAACTTGACAACAATCTCTAGACCGCTTAATTTTGCCCTGAATGCAGAAATCGGAATGGCGAATTCCTTTGGTTTTATTGACAATTCCTTTAGAAGAAGGGACATTATTTCTGCGACTTCTTTTTTGTCTTTTGCAGAATAACTTCTAATAGAATCTAAGATATTTCTGACTATCACCTCTTTTCTAGACTCCACTATGTCTCAACCTTCAAAATCAAACAGAAATAGCAAGTTCCTATATATAAAAGTATCTATTATGTAACCCAAATTAAACCATGAAATAACAAAATAATACTAACATATAATAAAATAATCTATAATGTAATACATAAAAACTAACATGTAACAACAGATACATTTATTAATGAGCATTTGCTTATAGTTGCCAATGGTAGAGTTGTTTGGCGGTAAAAAAGAGGAGGAAAAGGAGGCTCTTTCTGTTGATAGAATTTTACAGATGCAGCAACAGGGCTTTTCAAATGACCAGATTGTCCAGACTCTTCAGAGAGAGGGGCATAAAAGTAATGAGATTTTTGATATGATACAGATGGCAGACGCACGAAAAGGAGTGGCAGGATCTGCATATCCCCCGCCTCCTACAACACATCCGTCCTCTGGATACGGAGCACCTGGGATAATCCCCCCAGCAGGCATGGGGTTCTCAACAGAGAAGATCGAAGAGATTGCAGAAGCTATCATTGATGAGAAATGGGATGAACTAGTGGAGAGTGTGAACAAGATCATAGACTGGAAGGATAAGGTTGAAGGGGATCTTGTCGCTATAAACGAAAGGATCACGCAACTAAACAATAATGTTCAATCAATACAGAAATCTGTCCTTGGCAAGGTAGAAGAGTATGACCGGACAATGGAAGAAGTAGGCACTGATGTCAAGGCAATGACAAAAGTGTTCCAGCAGATACTTCCTGGTTTTGTAGAGAATGTACAGGAACTGTCGCGGGTCACTGCACGAGTAAAGGGTGAGAAACCTAAGGCAATGCCAAGCTTTGAAATGCCTGAATCCAAAACAAGAAAAACAAAGAGTTCTAAGAAAACAGCGTCCAAGACAGAAGAGATATTTGGCGGAGAAGGTTCTGAGAATTCAATAGAAGATATAGAATAAAATTATTTTCTCTCTGGTTTTTTATAGATTAATGATCGGATAGCCAGGGTTATGATCAAAGCGAATGCTCCTAATCCTACAACCTTTGGATGGAACAGCACTTTCTGCACTTCCTGCTGGTATGCTGCCTGCGCATCAGCTGGAATTCCTGTTGTGTCTTCAGGGGTTATTCCTGGACCGATTGCTGGTGCTTCTGCAACAGCTGGTACTTTTGTGGTTGTTCCAGCACCTGCCTGAGGCACAAGACTTGGACCAAACAATGTTCCGACAGCTGCAAATATGATAAGAACTACAGCAACTATGATCAGATAGTGCACCATGCTCATCTTGCTCATATATTCTGTGACAGCTTTCTCTTCAACTCCTGAGAACCGAAATGCCAACAATGTGAACAGGATAAAGATGAACATCACTACAAACCATGGCGAGACATAGAACAGGATTGCTGTGACCTGCTTACTTAGCAATGTAAGGCAGGCAATTGCAAATGCGATTATCGCATTGATCCCCCGCTCTTCTGTCAACAATTTTAGCTTGTCAAGCAATGCATAAACTATCAGAAACACCAATAAAAAGATGAATATTGGTGATGCAAATTGAAGTAATCCTATATCAAGGAATGTTGCCATTTTCTATCTATTGCCGACCCCAGAATGCTTTCCACTGTTCTTCACGTTTTTGCTTGCGCTGCTGTGCTTTTGCATCTCCTTCTGGTTCACGGACCACCAAGTAAATTATGATTCCAAATATCAATATTATTAGCAATGCTGCCTGGTTCTCTGGGGTGTTGACCAGCCTCAATGGTCCTGGCAGGTCCTTGAAAAAGCCTGCTGCATTTCCAAATATGTATCCAACAACAATGACAGCCACCCATAAGATCCATTTTTGATATGGGAATTCCCTCCATTCTGGCGGTGCGAATATTCCCACTAAAAGCATAACCATAAGGATTCCGACAATCCATATTGAGATTGAAGGTAAAGCATTGTTAATTATTTCAACAACATCTGGCATGCCAAAGAGAGCTCCGCCTAATTTGCCATCCATCCTGTCAGCAGTGCCGTACACAACGTGAGGCACTACAATAAGCAGTGCAATGACAAGAGCAACTACAATATTGTATTTTCTTCCTTCATTACCTTTGCCTAGAATCTCTGTCTTCTGCAGAGCTGCGAACAGAACAACAAACATTAACATGAATGGTAAGAGAACATCAAGTGCACCTAAACTTTCCAGTGTCCTTATTGCATCTTCAAAAACAGCCATATTATCACCTACTTTTAAATATAGGATGGGAGTTTAATATATAAAGGTTTCTAAAGGGATTTGTACAGAAAATAAGAAGAGATTACTAAAAATATTTATCCGCCGCCGCCACCAGCTCCGCCACCACCGCCAGCATTACCTGCATTGCCAGTATCACCGCGGACAATCAAATATATGACAATACCAAACACAAGTATGATCAACAGTGCTGCCTGGTTGGCAGGTGTCTGCAGGAATCTCAATGGCGCTGGAAGCTCTCTGAAGATGCCAGCTGAACTTCCAAAGATGTAACCGACAATGACTACTGCAGCTGCAAGTATTATCCAACTGTACCTTCCCAACTGGTCTTTAATTGCAGGGCCCATGAACAGTCCTGTAAGAAGCATAAGCATCAGTATTCCAATAATCCAGACTGAGATTGAAGGAAGTGAATTGTTGAAGATCTCAACAACATCTGGCAGGCCCATCATGGCTCCGCCCAGCCTTCCGTCAGACGGATCGACTGTTCCGAATGCAACGTGCGGGATTACAACAAGAAGTCCTATGACCAAAGCTACAGTTATATCAAAGCCTGTGTTTTCAGTGCTTTCCTGTCCAGCTGTACGTTTATGCAGTACACCGGTCTTTCTGAGCGCTGCATAGATAATGACAAATACGAGCAAAAATGGAAGAACAACATCTGTGACACCCATCTGGTCCAGATTTCTTATGACATTTCCGAATACTCCTTGTGGCATCTTAATCAACTCCTTTTTTTGTTTGAATCGCTTTTAGATTTATAAATCTTCTGATTTATTTATTTAAACTTCTTATCAAAAGCATAACATCGCGAGTCTGACATCTTCAATCCCCATTTCTTGAAAAATGGAAAGTTTTTGCATATCTTCGGCCTGTTGTTGTAGATCGTGCATTGGGCTTTCCCTTTTGAAATATTGAGAAAAATGCAGTAGCCATTGATACGCTTCATGACATTCTTCTTTTTTCTTTGTTCAACAAAATCTTTCTTCTTGTATTTTGTGCCTTTCTCGATTTGTCTTATGTCTTCATCAGACAAGCCTACAATAAAACTGCAGCACCTGCCGCATCTCTTGCATTCGAATTTCTTGAAAGAATTAATGTAGGATCTAAGATAATGCCTGTTAGTCGCCAGGACAATTAACCCCAGCAATACCAGATATAGTACAACACTCAGAGTATCCATAACACATCAACTTTGGGAGTCTTATCTTTAACCTTGATTCTGCTGCTGGTTCCGATTGCCTCTATCACCGCGCACAATTATGCCGATGAAAACAGCAATACCAATCAAGAAAAGGATAGTGGCAACCCACTCCTCTTTCCAGTTCGCACCAAGGAAATCCATTATTCTCTGCAGCCAGCCAATAGCATGCAGAATAATCAGCAAAATGACAATAAAGATTCCAGGAAGGAAGACATAGATGAACCATTTGTGTCCAGGTTCTCCAGCTTTTGTAAACTTCATTATTCCTCCTTCTCCAACAAACAAGCTTATTGTGATTAAGAAGAATGCTACAACAACAATCACGATAACAAAGTTAGCGATTGCCTGGTTGATGATAGAAACAACTTTTGTTGCTCCAACAACAAGGACAGCGATTGCAAAGGCAACTATCGCGTTAAGACTTCGTTTTGGTTCTCCTGGTGATTCCTCTCCGAGAACTTTTGTCTTGTCAAGGATTGCATACAACAATGCGAACACAAGAAGAAACGGAAGAATTACATCATAGAAACCTAATCTACGCATGAATTCAACAACACCACCAAAAACTGTCTGTTCTACCATCCTCTGAAGTTTCATATGCGTTCCTTGATTTATAAATGTTTTGGTTTGGCAAAGCCAAGATTTATATAAGAAACAAAATTAACATCAGCTATGATAAACAGAGCATATTTCAAAGAAATAAAAAAAGAGATGGAAAAGTATGATGCAAAGAGAGAGGACCTTATCAAGAAGAGCAGGGATGTGATAAAGTTTTCAAAAGAGATAATCTATGCGATCCACAGGAAAGATCTTAAATCTGCAGAAGAAAGTGTTAAGAAAATAGATAAAGCTCTTTCTGATATGACAAAAGAAGTCAAGAAAGACCCAAAGCTTGACATCGGCTCCTACAGGGTTGCTGTGCAGGAGTATGTAGAAGCATTATGCTATTTTGCATTTGTGAAAAACAAGAAACTGCCGACACATAAAGACCTGGGGGTCACTTCAGAATATTATCTTCTTGGCTTGTGCGACCTTACAGGAGAGCTAGTTCGAAAAGCAATAAACAGTGCTATCAAAGGAGATACAAAGCCAGCTTTTGAAATTAAGGATTTTGTCGAAGAACTGTACAATGAACTCATGCTTTTTGATTTCAGAGGGGGAGAGTTGAGGAAGAAGTTTGATTCTATCAAATACGACTTGGGAAAACTGGATCAGCTGGCATTTGATATAACTGTCAAGAAATGATGCATGATGGCAAAAGTAGATCCTGACAAGATAAGAAAGCAAGCTAAAGAGATAATGGACGAATTTATTTCTGCGCTAGACAAATGTCCAGAAGCAAAGGAATTAAGTTTTGGCGCGCGACGTGAAACGAACCAGAGAAAAGCCGGCAAAAGCAAGTACGAAGATACTGATTTCAGGGATAAAGTACTAGAGAATGCTCCTAAAGTCGAAGATGACCAGATAGTTGCTGAGAAGAAGAAATGGTAAGCATACAACAAAAACTGGAAATGATCCGGAATGGAGAGATGAAAGCAGAGGATAACATCTCTGGATTTCTTGAGGCCATAAAAAAAAAGAACAAGGAGATCAATGCGTTCCTTTACATCCATAAGACTGCAATAAACGAAGCAAGAGCATTGGATAAAAAGATAAGAGAGAAAGGTAAAGTAGGAAAACTGGCTGGACTTGCTATTGCTGTGAAAGCGAACATCAGTGTCAAGGGAATGCCGATATCCTGCGGATCACAGACATTGAAGAATTATCAAGGAACGTTTGATGCAGATGTCATTGAAAAGATAAAGGCAGAGGATGGAATCATCATCGGCATTACAAACTGCGACGAGTTCGGGTGCGGCTCCTCTGGAGAGAACAGTGCATTCGGTGCAACTGATAATCCTGCCTGCCTTGGAAAGATTCCAGGAGGGAGCAGTTCTGGAAGCGCTGCTGCTGTTGCAGGTGACATGTGCGACATTGCGCTTGGTTCTGACACTGGAGGAAGCATCAGAAATCCTGCATCGCACTGTGGTATTGTGGGATTAAAACCTAGTTATGGCCGAGTTTCCCGTTATGGGCTTATTGATCTTGCAATGAGCCTCGACCAGATAGGACCATTGTGCAAAGAAGTTTATGGAGCTGCATTGATGATGGAAGTCATCTCTGGAAAATCTGATCATGACCCAACTACTTATGATAAACCGATCCTAAATTATACTCAGTTCAAGACCCCAAAAGAAATAACAATAGGTGTGCCAGCATGGTCCAAAGAATTGTGCAAAGATCAGGAGATATTAGAACTTATTGATCTGACAATAATCCGTCTTGCAAAAGAGCTGGGGATTGAGCCAAAGAAGATAAAACTAAAATATATTGATTTGGCAATACAAACTTATTATCCATTGGTGTATGTTGAATTTTTCTCTGCGACCAGGAAGTTTGACGGAAGAAGATACGGAAAGAAGATTGAAGAAGCCTGCGGAGAGGAAGTCCTGAGAAGGTTGCTCGGCGGAGAGACTATCAGTGCTGCAGAGTATGAAGGAAGATACTATCGCAAGGCATTGGAAGTCAGAGAACTTATCAAGAAAAGTTTCAGAGAGGCGTTTGAAGAGGTTGATGTCTTGTTAGATATTACAGTACCGTCGCTGCCGCACAGCCTTGGGACAAAGATAGAGGATCCAAAAGTCATGTATGCTTATGATGTTTTCACTGTCCCTGCGAATCTTGCAGGTATCTGTGCAGGCGTTGTAAAGGCCGGAGAGATAAGGGGGGTTCCTGTCGGACTGCAAGTGATGGCTGACGCTTTCAGGGAGGATCTTATTTTCAATATCATGAAAGTGCAAGAAGATTTGGGGAGGAAAAAATGACACATCCAGCTGTTGAAAATGTAATCAAGAATTGTCTGAAATTAAAAAAAGGAGAGTCGCTGTTGATACTCGCTGATACAAAGAGCAGTGATATCGGAATGTTCTTTTTCCAGAATGCTATGCAGCTTTCTGCTGACATAGGTTTCAAACTGGATTATCTAGAGATGCAGCCAACAACAAATGATGGAGCTGAGCCTGCAGAAGAAATCGCTCAACAAATGAGCATGTTTCATGTTCTAATTATGGTGACAACATATTCATTATCGCATACTGATGCTACAAAGGCTGCACTCAAGAGAGGGGCACGTGTGGCGTCAATGCCTGGAGTGACAATGGATATGATCAAGCGTACACTTTCAATGGATTATAATGAAATTGAAAAATTATCCCAAAAAATTGCAAAAGATTATGAAGGAAAGGATAAGATTCATATTCGGACTGAAAAAGGAACAGATTTTACATTCTCTATCAAGGACAGGCCATTATTCCTAGATACTGGAATTTTTGATTCACAAGGGACATTAGGAAATCTTCCTGCTGGAGAGGTCGCTTTTGCCCCAATTGAAGACAGTGCCAACGGCGTCCTGATTGTCGACGGATCAATGGATCCAATCGGAAAGTTAAAAGATGATTTGAAACTCAAATTTACAGATGGAAAAGTTGTATCTGTAGAAGGACCAGATGCTGATAAATTAAATAAATTTCTAAACAATGAAAAGAACAGAAATATTGCCGAGTTTGGCATCGGTACAAACCCAAAAGCAAAGATCACTGGAAATGTTCTTGAAGATGAAAAAGTGATGGGAACAATACATATTGCCATCGGGTCCAACACGAATTTCGGTGGCAAGAATAAAGCAAACGTACATTTTGATGGAATTGTCATGAAACCGACTGTGCTGGCAGACGGGCTGTGCACAATGAAAGACGGAGAATTTAATTTCTAGAAACCGAAGAGTTTATTAATGGTTTCTTGTTTTTTGCTCTACAATGAAAAGGACACATACATGCGGGGAACTTGTAAAAAAGGATATCGACAAAAAGGTAGTTCTACAAGGCTGGGTCCATAAAAGAAGGGATCACGGCGGAATCATTTTCATAGATTTGCGGGATCGGTATGGCCTGACGCAAGTTGTCTTTGATCCAAAGCACGAGAAAAAGACACACGAGCTTGCAGACACATTACGGAGAGAGGATGTGATTGAAGTAGAAGGTAAAGTGCGCGGAAGACCAAAGGATATGATCAACAAGAAACTGCATACTGGAGAGGTTGAAGTAATAATCCACGATCTTATCATACTCAACAAGGCAGAGACTCCTCCGATTGAAGTTGATGATCACAAAGTCGCAAGCGATGAAATCAGATTAAAGTACAGATACATTGATCTGCGAAGGCCTCAGATGCAGAGCTATTTCATCGCAAGGCATAAGGCGAGCATCGCAGCCAGGAATTATCTTGCTTCACAGAATTTTCTGGAGATAGAAACTCCATTCTTTGTGAAGAGCACGCCAGAAGGTGCACGAGACTATGTTGTTCCATCAAGAGTGAATCCTGGACAGTTCTATTCACTGCCGCAGTCGCCTCAGCTCTACAAGCAACTGCTGATGGTCGCTGGATTCGACAGATATTTTCAGTTGGCGAGATGCATGCGGGACGAAGACCTCCGTATCGACAGGCAGCCAGAGTTCACGCAGATAGATATTGAGATGACATTCGCAGAACAGAATGATGTTCTTGCAGCTATCGAAGGAACTGTAAAAGCGATCTTCAAAGAAGCTGCTGGAAAGGATATCAAGATCCCGTTCAAAAGAATGCCCTACAAAGAAGCAATGGACAAATACGGAATTGACAAGCCAGACCTGCGTTTTGGACTGGAATTAGTGGACATATCTGAAGAAGCA
>JAHWHI010000071.1 GCA_019323355.1 Candidatus Woesearchaeota archaeon
CATTTCCAGCATTGTCAGTCGCAGTCACCACAACATCATTCCTTCCAGACGCCCATGTCGTAAGATCATTAAGATCATGGCTTGTCTGCACACCTGCAAGTCCGTAATTATCAGAGGCTGTGATATCGATTGTCATTGTATCTGGGATTATTGAGCCATTTGCAGGGGAATTCAATGTTATTGAGGGAGGGGTATTATCAAGGAAGAAAGCCTGTGTCGCGCTGTCAGCGCTCAGACCTACCTCATCTGCACACGAGATCTTCCAGTTATGGTTCCCTTCGCTTTCAGATGTAAAATTGACAGTTATGTTTGACACAATATTATTCTGCACCTGCACTGAATCAAAGACATTTCCATCAAGTACAAAATCACAGTCAAGTGTTGTTGCGAGATTATCAGACGCCCTGAAAGTAAAGGTTCCGTACAGACCGACAGAAGCACTGTCTGCAGGAGATATCAGCTGTATGCTTGGAGGGGTTCCGTCAAAGCCAGCTGTTCCGCTCAATACAGTCAGTTCATTTGCATTATTTGTTGCCCTGAACTCAAAGCATAACTGCTCTCCTTCATCATAAGAGGAAAGGTCGATTGTTCTTGTGCATACATTGCTGGTGCTGTTGCAGGTCAGGGTTCTTTCAGTGTTTGTGCTGTTTCCGCAATCATTCCACCTGAACTTGACTTCTTTGACCCCAGTCTCTGCATCAACTGCTTCTACAGAAACTGGCTGGCTTCCAGAATTAGCTCTTAAATATCCACCGTTCACAGGTACATTGTTTGAAAGCACTGGGCTTGTGTAATCATTAAGTAAAGTGACTGGGATATGGAACACCTGGTTCGTCCCGTCAGTATATTTTACAGTTACATCAACATTGCTTGTCTGGTTATCATTCACTATAGGTGCAGCAGCCTTGAATTGGAACAGGGCAAGCAGAACATTTGTCTCGATCGAACCGCCGAACCATCTCACTGTTGTGTTTGTAAAAGAATTGCTCCACCCCAGAAAATTAGTGACTTCTGATATTGTGAAACCAGAAAGCGCAAGGTTAACTTCATTTATCATCTTTGTATAAGCGAAATTGTTGATAGAAAGATTGAACTGATGTGTCTGTGCTTCATAGAAGGTATCTGGGTTAAATCCAGCAGAGGTCGCGCTTGCAAAAGCTGCAGAAACTAATACTAAAAATACTAGAACTGATAAGATTACCTCTTTTCTCATCTCTTACCTCTCAACCTTCCCATACAATTAAGTAGGGTTGGTATATAAATATTCCGATTTTTATGCAATGTTTTATATATAAATCCAGACATATATTCAACAAAAATGGCAAAACGTAATGTTATGGTATTATGCGCCCATCCAGATGATGAAGTGATCGGAGTAGGCGGGACAATAGCAGCGTATGCAAAAAAAAAGATACCAGTCATAACCATAGTTTTCTCTTATGGAGAGTCCTCGCATCCCTGGCAGAAAAGAAAAGTCACTGTTGAGATGCGTGTAAAAGAGTCAAAAGAGGCAAGCAAGCTCGTAGGCTCAAAAAAAACAATCTTCCTGGGCTTGACAGATACAAAAATCAAGCAGCAGCTGCAAAGCAAGCGCATCCAGAAGCGTATAGAAGAACTTATCCTGAAGTACAAACCAGTCAAGATATTCACTCACGCTGCAGATGATCCCCATCCAGACCATAAAGCTATTGCAAATATGGTAGACAAGATCACAGATAAAATCAATTACAAAGGCGCGGTCTATGCTTTTGAGATCTGGAATCCAGTTAATATTATGAAACGGGAGATGCCTCGCTTATACGTAGATATCTCCAAGACTTTCAGTACCAAGTTCAAGGCATTGAAGCTTTTCAGGAGCCAGTATTACAATGCAATAATTCCGATGCTTCCGTTCATAATCGCAAAGGCAGTAGGTGCAGGCCTTGTCTCTGGAAACAAGTTCGCTGAAGTCTTTTACAAGATAAAATGAAAAAATTATTGATTGTCTCGGATCGTTTTTTCCCAAAAAGAAACGGATTAGTAAGATTTCTTGAAGAGATAGTCCCAAAATTGCAGGATACTTTCGATATCTCGATCCTTGCTCCGAGATTGAGCAGAAAAACAAAAACATTTCCAGGAGTCCAAACAATCCTAATCCCGACCTACAGGTTCATGCTTGCAGATTACTCTCCCTCTAAATTAAATTTCAGGGCAGTGCGTGAGGCAGTAAAAAAATCAGACATTGTCTGGCTCCAGTCTCTAGGAACCTTGGGAGTCATGGCACTGCACTATGCAAAAAGCTTCCAGAAGAAAGTCTGCATATATTCTCATTGCAAGGATTGGGAGGTCGTAGAAAAAGCCCCCCAGATACCTAAATGGATACATAAGATAGTAGTGTACTTGGCAACAAAGAATATGATAAGATTCTACCGTAATTGCGATCTTCTGATGCTTCCTTCAGAAGAATTGAGGAAAGATCTTGAGAGGATGAGAATAGACACTCCAAAAAAAATAATTCCATTAGGTGTTGACCAGAAAAAGTTCAAACCAGGCAAAAAGAAAAAGAAAAAATCCTTGACACTGGGATATAGCGGAAGGATCTCAAATGAAAAGGATTTGTTGACCTTATACAAAGCATACAATAATCTCAAATCAAACTATGATCTAAACTTCACTATAATCGGGGACGGGCCTGACGAGCAAAAAAAGATTTTCAGGCAGAATGGGGTAAAGATCACAGGTTTTGTTCCTGATGTTGAAAATTATCTTTGTGATATTGACATATTTGTCTCCCCCTCGCTCACAGAAACAACAGGATTGTCAACTTTAGAGGCAATGTCCTGCGGCCTTCCTGTTCTCAGCACCAGTGTCGGCGCAATGAGAAAGCTCATAAGGCCTGACTACAATGGTATTTTTTTCAGGAAAAAAGATGTCAAAGAACTGACAGCAAGACTGAAAAGACTCATCACAGACAATAAACTCCGGGAAAAGATCGGAAAAAATGCAAGAAAAAGTATCTCTGGCTTTTCTTGGGACAAGACTGCAGAAGAGATAAAAGAAAGTTTGGCAAGCTTATAGTTCTAGTGTTGTTATCTGGCTCACGCCCTGATCATTCATAGAGATTCCATATAGATAGGATGCTTCGCTGATGATCGCATCATTGTGGGATATTACTATATACTGTGCCCGATCGCAATAACTCTTCAGCAGCTGTGCCAGTTTCTCTGAGTTTTGTTTGTCAAGTGCTGCATCTACCTCGTCCAGGACGTAGAATGATGCTGGTTCATGTTCCTGGATAGCGAAAATGAATGCTAGTGCCGTAAGCGTCTTCTCTCCGCCAGAAAGGCTCTTGATATCCATGAACTTGTTTGTTGTCAGCTTGACTTTGATTTCAACTCCTGCTGAGAACGGATCCTCTTGATTTTCAAGCTCAAGATAGGCTTTTCCTTTTGTTGTCAGGCGCTCAAAGAAGTTCTCGAAAATCTTATTGACAATATCGAATGTTTTCATGAATATCTGTTTTTTGCTTGATTCTATCTCTTCGATCAGTTTCAGGACATCATCTTTTTCACCGCCTAATTTGTCCTTCTTTTCAAGAAGCTGGTTATACTCTTTTTCAACAGTATCATAAACTTCAAGAGCACGAAGGTTGACATTGCCGACATTATCCTTTTTAGACTCCAGCTTGCGAATCTCTTTTTCTAATTCCTGAATATCATTCTTTGACTTGAAAAGCTCGACATTCTCGTACTGCTCCCACTCACGCTCGAAACCTGCAAGCTCTGCAGTATATTTTGCTCTCTCAAGATTTATGCCATTGCTTTTCTGTTCAATTCCTTTTATTACAATATCTTTCTCGTCTGATTGTTTCTCCCATTTACGGATGGTTGTCTCATGTTTTGCTTTTTGGTCAAACAATCCTCTGAACTGGGAATGGAATTTCCGTGCGACCTTATCTTTTTCTTTCAGAGTTTCCTGGTTATCCTTCACACTCTGCTTAAGGCTCTCGATCTGATCCTTGAACTTTTCCTCTTCCTTCCTTGTCTGCTCCAGGATAGAAAGGGAACGTTTGATATCAGGGCCTAGAATTGTGTTGATCTGTCCCTCGAAATTATTTATCTGGGTCTCGATCTTGACCAGATTCTCCCTGATCTCGCTTTTCTTGTCTTCAAATGCTGCAAGTTGCGCAAGAACAGTAGGATTTCTCATCTCATTTATCTTTGCACGAAGCTGCTGTCTCTTGATTTTGATCTGGGCAAGATTCCGATTGAAATTGCTCAGGTCTCCCACGACCTTTTCAATACGCTTGTCAGCCTGGCCTATCTGGACCTTCAATGCCTGTGTCTTGACCTTAAAGTCGCTCAAATCATCTCCTTCAATATGCAATGTTTTCTCAAGCTTGATTATATCTCCTTCAATATTTGCTTTTTCTTCACGCAGTTTCATGATCCCGTCGTCAAGCTCTGTTCTTCTTTTTTCAATCTTTTTTATCTGGTCCTGCAGTGCGAATGTATCCTCCTCTGCATCCTTTAGTCCGCTCTCAGTCTCTTTTTCTTTGAAACCTAGGCCCAATCTTCTTGACTGGTATCCTCCCCTCATAGCTCCGCTGATTTCTACAAGATCTCCGTCAAGGGTGACCATCCTGTTGGCCCCGATGCCGAGCTTACGGGCTGTATCAATATCTTTTACAACAACAGTATCACCAAAAACATAATTGAAAACATTCTGATATTGAGGATTAAATTTAACCAGGTCAACTGCAAGACCAAAAGCGCCTGGCTTTTTTGAAAGGTCGCGTGCATTTTTTGAGATAAGGCTTGATTTTATTTTATTTAATGGAAGGAATGTTGCAGTTCCTATCTTGCCCTGCTTTAGATATTTCATGCATTGTGCAGCAGTAGCGTCAGTATCAACAACAATGCTTTTTATCCGTGCGCCAGCAGCGATCTCAAGTGCAAGAGTATATTTAGAAGAGACTTCTCCAAGATCAGAGACAGTTCCATGTATCCCTTTCATTTTTCCTTTCTGGGAAAGTATCGAGCTTACAGCACGATCCTGCGCCATGTTCTCTTTTATCCGGAGATTTTTCACTTCAAGCTTGGTTAATTTTTCCTGGGCCAGGCTTAGCTTCTGCCTTGTCTGCCCAAGTTCTGCAGCAAGCTTTGAATCCTCTGACAATGCTTTGTCAAGTGCCTGCGCAGAATCTTTGAAACGTTTCCTTAGATTCTTCAGGTTCTGAAGTCCTGCTTTATTCTCCTTCTCAAGGACAGAGACTTTCTCTATCTGCTCATTCAGGGAGGCTAACTTGAACTCAAGCTGGTCCTTCTCACGAAGGGACTGCTGTTGCTCCTGTCGCATGTTCTGGATCTTTTCCTCCAGCTCCTCGCTTTCCTTGTCTAGTTTATTTATCTCCTCTTCAATCTTTACAATATCAGAATCAAACTTGTTCTTCTTCTTGAATCGTTCGATCTCTTTCTCAAGCTCTTTCAGTTGCTTTTCTTTCTGAGATTTGTCCTTAAGCAATGCATCTTTTTCCTTGCTCAGACTCTGGATCTTGGTATTGATCTCGCTATTGTTCTGTTCCAGCTCTTTTCTTCTGTCCTGGATCCGGGAGATCTCGTTCTGATAGGATTCTATTCTTGTCTTTGAAGTTGCAAGATCTATCTTTAGCTGTTCAATCTCCCTGTTGAGCTTGACCTGCTCTTTCTCTCCTTTCTTCTCGATCTCTTCGTTTATCTTGTTTATCTGGCCTTTGGCGTCTTCAATCTTCTTCTTCAGACCAGTGATCTCGTTCTGTACTTTTGAGATCCGCTCGTTATAATCAGAAATCTTTGAATCGTAATCTGAAACTAATTTTTTTCTCTTGTTTATCTGCAGGCTGCACAAAGTTGCCCGGTTCTTAAGCAGGTTTTCATTAAGCCCCTTGAACTCAAGAGCCAGGTCCCTGTCTTTTTTCAGTTCCCGCAGATAGGTTTTTCTCTCTGTCAGGACAATGTCAGCCTCTTTCAGCCTTTCCTCGACACGGCCAAGCTCATTCATTGCCTTTTGTTTTCTTTCTTCATAAGAGCCGATTCCTGCAATATCTTCGATGATCTTTCTTCTTTCCTCTGTTGCCATCTCTACAAATTTGACAATATCTCCCTGCATGATTATATTATACCCGTCAGGATTGATCCTGGCATGCGATAACAAATCAGTGATATCATTACGGGTCACTTTTTTTCCGTTCAGACGGTAGATGCTTGCCCCGTCTTTCTTGACAAGCCTGGAAACAACTATTTCTTGCGCGTCTAGTGGAAAAATCTTTTCATCATTTGAGAATATAATAGAGACTTCAGCATCTTTTGCAGGATTCTTGGTCTTTCCACCATTATATATCAGGTTGGCAGACTTCTCAGCCCTCATTGATTTAGAGGATCTTCTACCTAGGACAAAAGTCAGGGCATCCAGTACATTGCTTTTGCCAGATCCGTTCGGTCCTAGAACACAGTTAAAATCTTCTCCGAACAAAAGCTCAGTCCTTTTTGGAAACGATTTAAACCCTCGCAAAACAAGCTTCTTTATCTTAGTCATGCTCAAACCCTCTATCTCATATTGAGTAAAATAAACCCTTTATAAATGTTTTGTGCCTCCAAACACTGATTTTACATTGCTGAAATGTACCTTTACAAACCTTGAGATTGGCAGATTCTTGCGTTTTAAGGCTTCTAGCGCCTCTTTTACATGCGTACTTCCTTTTGGCACATCCATGCCAAGCTTGACCCCTAGCATTTTCAGCTGCCTCAGACCAGCATCTCTTGCCAGGATTGACGCAGCTGCGACTTCCAGATATCTTGAATCTGCTTTTGTCTCGATTATATCTCCTACTTTGCATCCGGGATACTTGTCAACTATATGCTTTGCTCCCTTCCTTGCATCAAGATCTTCTGCAACCCCTTTATGGAGCTTGTCCAGAAGGCTTGTCATGCCGTATTTTTCAACCTCTTTGTTATATTTTTCAGGATTAAGATTTTTTATAGAATAATGAACATGCTGCATTATCTGTTTTGCAACAATCTTGACATTCTCGTCAGTCAACAGCTTGCTGTCCTCAACACCCAGCCTGCGCAGTATCTCCCGTTGTTTGTCGTCTGCTCGCACACCTGCCACAACAAGACCTCCAAACGTATCTCCTTTGAGAGCCTCATCAGAACCGATGATAACCCCGCTCTCTTTTGCAAATAATATTTTCTTCACAAGTTTTCCAATTTTAAGGTCGAGCAATAGTTTCTCTGCTTTCTTCACTGCAACATCATTTCCCTGCAGCAGAAGCTTGCCAGATTTGAACAGTACAAGAACACAAGGCCCTTTCATCCGTGCATCTTCATATTTGCTTTTTGTCTCAGAAATCCCAAAGCCAAATTCCATTAACTGCTTTAAATCCCCTTTTTTGACTTTCTCAAATGTTACCATTGTGCAAGATTAGTTTGTGTCTTGGCACGCTTCAGCCTGCGCCAGCTCTCCCACGTCTTCCGGAATATCGGAGAGAATTTCTCATTTTCCCAATTCTCTTCAAGAAATATCACTGTCTTTGGATCGCTTGCATATCCAGAACCAAAATCAATGCTCAATTGTGCCTTGATTTTCTCGATCAGTTCATCTCTTGTGACTTTTGCAAGTATTGATGCTGCTGCGCACACTGGAAATTCTACATCAGCCTTGTGCTGTGCAATAATCTCTGTCTTGGTGGTCTTTGCTAATTTTTTCTCAACATCAAGCTTGAAAGCTTTTGGATTTGTAGAAGGACAGTCAAGCACCACCTGGTCTGGATTCAGGAAATCTATGATCTCAGCAGACTTCAGTGCCTCCAAGAGATTTAAGTTCAAGGACGGATTATTCAATGCGCGGTCTATCTCTTGAGGTTCTACAATGACCAGACGGTAATCCTTGATGATCTTCCTTATATCTTTAGCCATAAGAGTTCTCACAGCAGGAGTCAGCATCTTGGAGTCCTTCACACCAAGGTTCACAAGCTCCCTTACCTTTTCTTCTTCAATAGAAACTCCGCACATGACCATCGGGCCGATTACCGGCCCTCTCCCAGCTTCATCTATCCCTGCAATTATCATAGGCAAAAGTAGAAGTCCTGACTATATAAACTTTTTCAAGTATGGGATTGCAAATATTTAAATACAGATTAACCCAACTCTGCTATAAGAGGTGTATGTCATGAAAATCGCTCAGCCAATCATACAATATATCGGTTTCAAGGATCTTACTAATTCTGAAAAAAGAACTGTTGAGAAGATCGCGACAGAATATCAGGAAAAGATCCAGAGGCTTACTGACAAGCCCACAACAGTCAAGATACAGTTCAAAGTCTATGAAGAAGAAGGGAAAAAAAAGAAATATGCTGTAACTGTTGATACAATGTCTGCTAACAAAGCTCAGTTCTCAACAAAACGTGCGGATTGGGATCTTGCGCGTGCAATGCATCGCGCTTTGAAATACATGGAAAGATCAATCGGAAAAAAGTTGCGCACAGACGACAAAGGTATTGGCGCTTCTAGACCCCGAACCAGACTTAAGAAATGAAAGTAGAACGCAGTGCCGGAGCAATAATCTTTCGCATAGAAAAAGGTATCAGAAAATATCTACTTCTACATTATAGTGTTGGACACTGGGAGTATGTTAAAGGCCACATTGAGAAAGGGGAAGCGACAGAAACCACAATCAGAAGAGAGGCTATAGAAGAGACTGGAATAAAGGATTTGAAATTCATCACAGATTTCAAAGAAACTGTTCAATGGTACTTCAAACACGAAGATAAGCTGATAAAGAAATATGTAGTGTTCTATCTTGCCGAGACCAAAATAAAAGAAATAAAGTTGCTTTCTCACGAGCATATTGGCTATGCCTGGCTTCCTTATGAAAAAGCTCTGGAGAAAGTCACTTTCAAGAGCACAAAAGATATTCTGAAAAAAGCAGAGAAATTCTTGTCAAAAAAATAATAGCGGGGAGAGGATTTGAACCTCCGACCTCCGGGTTATGGGCCCGGCGGGCACTCCTGACTGCCACCACCCCGCTGCAGATTATACGAAAAAAGGCCCTCTTATAAAGGTTTCGTGAAAATACCTCCATAAAGTATATAAATTCTCTTGATGTGAACATATATGATGAAAAAAATACTCTTTATAGTGATATGTTTCTTGCTTTTGGCAATTACAGCTGTTGCAGAGGACTATGATTGGGTCTATAAAGCAAGAGACGCAGAATTGGACATAAATGTTTCAACTTTTTTCTATCGGGGCCGGGATGTAAATTCAATCACAGCAGACCTGACACTATACCCAAAAGAGACGTATCGTGAATCAATCCTAGAGCAGCATTCAGAACCAAGCACAGAAGTGCCCTATATTTTCCAGTGGTTAAATCCAAGCGATGTGAAAATAAGTTTTTCTGTGCAGAGCCGTGTCAGGACAGACAATATTGTCAAGGCCATCCAAAACAAAATCAAATTCCCGCTGGAAGAATCATATCAGGAATATACCCATTCGACCGAGACTATCGATAGTGATGACAATGACATCATTGCATTGGCAACACAGCTTGCAGCAGGAGAAGATGACCAGTACATTGTTGTGCACAAACTCGCGAGCTGGGTAGAAGAGAATATACATTATTCACTTGATACAACAACAGAAAAGGCTTCACAGAAAGCTTCATGGGTCCTTGAGAATAAACGTGGTGTGTGCGACGAGCTTACAAATCTTTTCATTGCGCTCGCAAGATCATTAGACATTCCTGCAAGATTTGTTTCAGGTACAGCTTACAGTAATTCTCCAGATTTTGGAGAAGGATGGGGTCCTCATGGCTGGGCAGAGATTTATTATCCAGATTACGGCTGGGTTCCATACGACATCACCTATAGACAGTTTGGCTGGATCGACATAAGCCATATCACACTGAAAGAATCAACAGATCCTGCAGACCCTTCTGTGAGATACAGCTGGGCAGGTTCTGATATTGAATCAGGACAGCTGGATATTGATGTAAAAGTTAGAAAGTACAGCGGATATGAAACTGACAGGATAGAATTGGATGCAAATATCCAGAACAAGCAGGCAGGTTTTGGTTCATACAATTTGATAGAGGCAACAATAAAGAACATCGAGGATTATTACCAGACAGTCGAACTGCGGATTGGATATTCAGAGACTCTGGAGTTGGAAGAAGAGAATTACAAGATGGTTGCTCTTTCACCTGGAGAGAGCAAGACAGTGTACTGGCAGATAAAGATAAAAGATGACCTCAATCCAGACTACAAATATACTTCGTTTGTCAAGATAAAAACTTTGGAGGAGGAAAAACAGCTGGAATTTTCGTCAGTAAAACAGGATCGGATCTTTTCAGAGCAAGAGATAGAGGAATCCGCAAAAAATATTGATATTTCTGAGACAAAGATATATTCGCACGATGTCCAGATCTCCTGCAATATAGAATCAGATGCTTTTTACATCTATGAGACAAAGGAAGTTCTCTGTGAAGTCAGGAATATAGGAAGCAGGGAACATTATAATCTTCAGTTCTGTTTTGACAAGGAATGTGCGCCATTAGATCTTGCCATTGATCAGAAATACAGCCAGCGTTTTGATTTCAAGCCAGAATTCGCAGGAGAGCAGGACCTGAAGTTCACTGTCAAGAGCAGCAATATCTTCAATGTTGATATTATTCCCATCACAGTCTACAAGGCTCCAGAACTGAACATAGATCTTGATTATCCAGAAGAGGTGGAATATGAAGATACTATACTCCTTAACTTTTCTGTCTCAGAGAAGACAAGCGATGTCAAGGATATGATTGTCAAGGTTTACCTAGAAGACGAGCTCCTGCAAGAGGAAACTATCAAAGACCTAACACTTCAGCGTTTCCTGCTACGGGTGCCGGCAACATTCCTGAAAAAAGGAGAGAATATTTTCAGGATTGATATTGCATACAAAGACTTCAACGACAAGAATTACAAGACAAAAGAGACGTTCAAGATCAGCCTTGTCAATGTCACATTCTTCCAGAACATCAAACTGTTTTTCATGCGGCTACTGAATTGACTAGCTCTATATCTTCCGGATGCGACAGGAATTCTTCTCTCTTGATATCCTGTATCACATAGTACATCTTGTTCTCCTTGATCTTGAATCGAGTCTCTAATTTTTCCCTGAAATCTTCGACATCACGCAGATGTTCAAATATCCCTTCTGCGAGAAAATCAAATCCATTGTTTATCTTGTATAATGAATTTATGTTCGGATGCTGGGAAAGAAATTCTCTGACTTTATCTTTGTCTGTCTTCCAGACCCTGATGATAAACTTGACTTTTGTCAGGAAACCTAGTTTCTTGAAATCTATCAGGCATACATTTTTCTGTATTATCCCGTTATGGTTGTTCATCTTCTCGTATACTGTTGACGCCGGCCTGTTCAATATCTTTGCGATATTTGTCAGTTTTTCACGGCAGTTCTTACGCAGATACATTAAAATTTCCACATCTTTTCTCTTAAACATTTTGGATAGCCTCCTTTTTTTATATTATATTGGTAAAAATACTATTTAGTTTTTTTTCTTATAGAATATATCCTAGAATAGATGTATATACTTCAACTTTTATATAGTAGCTCTGTTTATAATGGAATATGTACAAGCTAGAACTTGAAAAAGCAGCAGAAAAGATAAAACAGGCAAAGGCAAAAAAAGTCTGCATCCAACTGCCAGACGGTCTCAAGCCAAGAGCAAAGGAAATACAGGATTTTCTCAAAGAAAAGACAAACGCAGAGATATACATATGGATGGGAACTTGTTTTGGCGCGTGCGACCTGCCCCAAGGCTTAGACAAGATAGGAATAGACCTCTTGATTCAATGGGGACATTCTGAGATGAAATTCTAGTTTCCTACAAAAGGAATCTTGACAGAAGGAGCAAATATATAGAACAGCACTCCAAGTATCAATGTGACAAAATTTACCAGTAATCCTGTCCGTATCTTCTCTTTCTTGATATTCAGCAGGAAGACAAGAAGCGTTATTCCAAAGAACCCTGCAAGGTGCGCAATATGCCCTGTATTATCTCCAACAATCGGGCTTATGATTCCAGAAAGATCTGCAAACACAAATATCCACCCGACTGCGACAATCGGAAGTGGTATCCCGAAGAACAGGTATGTAAAATAAAACGGATCAATGATAATAGCAGCTGCAACAACTCCGAATATTGCTCCGCTTGCTCCTATCCCTCCCTGACCGAACAAAAGCCCTGCAACAAGATCAGATATGATCGCAGAACCAAAATATATCAGGAAAAATTTTATGATTCCAAACCGTTTCTCGCACACCCTTCCAAAAATGAAAAGGAAGATCAGGTTTCCAATTAGATGTGTTGGGTTCGCATGCAGGAACCAGGAAGCAATCTCTGGCAGGAAGTTCATCTGCATTATATGCTCTGGCCTGAAAACAAGAGAATTGAAAAATTCATTGGACCATGTCAAAGAAACAAAATAAACAATCAAATTAAGAATTATCAGAAACATTGTAAGCTTAGCCTGGAAGATCCAAGCAAATATCTTTCCGATCAACTGGGTCTCTGTCTCAATATGATGTCCCACTTCTCGGATATAATGGTGTTCAGCATGCTTGACCCTCTTTTTTCTTGCCATGAGGATAAGCAGATAAAATTGCTATTTAAACCTTGTGGCGAGAGTTAGATTTATATAGATTCATAGTCCATTATTTTTCATGGATATATTTACCCAAATTTTGCTGGCAATCATTGCATTCGCAGGTATTATATGTGGAATCTTTCTTGTATATTGCAATAAAGATGAAATTAAACATGCGAAAAGATATCTGCTTTTTTCTCAGAAAGTCTTGATTGCTGCATCAATCTTGTTAACAGCGTACTTTCTGCAACCTTGCTGCGGTTCAATACTGATTGCAGTTTTCATCGCAGTATTCTTGTTCATTGCCAGAAAAAGATTTCAAACATATATCTTTTATCCAGTGTTAGGTCTGCTTACATATATCAGCATAAAGGTCCCAGAAGCTTTTCTTGTGAATATTGCCATTGTTTTTCTCTATGGTCTTCCAACAGGAACCTTGATAATGTTTGAAAAAAAGTACAACAAAAAGAAAGTTCTCATTGAAATAGCAAAGAACCTTGGATTTTTCATGTGTATTATTCTTATCTTATTCCCAGTATTTTAGCAACATTTTTATATCACATTATATTAGAAGAATAAAAAGAGGTGAAAGATGTATTTTGGTCCTGAATCCTGGCTTGTCGTCAAAATCATTCTAGCTGCTGTACTTGGCGGTATAATCGGCTGGGAACGGGAACAGCATCTTGGAGAGCCTGGTGTAAGAACTTTCGCTTTGGTCTCTATTGGTTCTGCAGCTTTTGTTCTTATCGGTCTGACAGGACTTGGAGTATTTGCTCCAGGCCAGAGCTATGATATTGGCAGGATTGTCGGCCAGATAATAGTCGGTATTGGTTTCATCTGTGCTGGCGTGATCTGGAGAGAAAGAAAAGGGACGCCTTACGGATTGACAACAGCTGCCGGATTGTGGGTGACTGCTGCCATTGGCGTTTCTGTTGCATTAGAGCTTTGGGTCCTTGCAGTTACAATAGTGATCATAGAATTCATGTTGCTCAAATCAAAACCAATCTGGAAAAGGATCAGATGATCTCTCCGACAATACTTCTCAACATGTGAGATTTTATCTTCACATCAACAACTTTATTCAGATCAACTTTTTTCTTGACACCGACAATCAACGGATAAGTTCCAGTCTGTCTTCCGAATGTTGTATTCCCGTCATGAACTTCCATCCGAAGTTTCTTAAGTACAGTACCTTCTGGCACAACCTTCTTCAGCATTGGCCAGTCAATTTTTTGCCTTATTTCATCCCGCCAGGAATAATAATATTTCTTGTTCTTCTTCAAGAATTTGCTGCCGATAGCTTCCATCTTTGTTCCAGGAAAGACAACCACTTCCCTCACATTGATCCGCCGCAAAAGCAGATCTTCATCCAGAATCTTCTTCAACCATTCCATGTTATATGAATGTGTTTCTTTTGATTCCCCAATCAAGCCAAAAAGTAGATTGATGCCAGGCAGGAACAATGGCATTCCATTCGCACCGCGTTTTGCACCATATTTATTGATAATTTTCACAGCCTCGAAAACTTGCTCAGCAGTAGCGTTCAGATTGTTCTTCTTTCCAACTTCAGGATCAAAAGATTCTACACCAAATGCTGCAATATTTCCAGGAGTGCAGTTCTGCACAATCAACTTTGTCTTTTCTTCAGTTACTTGGACAGGATTCGCATTATCAATGTGCAGCACATCATACTTCACATTCTTTTTGATTCCAGAAAACAATTTTCCAAGCTCGTCAGCAGTCTTCTTGTAAGAATAAAGACAGGACTGTTTCCCAAGCCTGAAATTCTTAACTCCAACTTTGTTCAGGGCTTTCATCTCATCAACAATATCTTTCTGGCTGCGGAATTCAACCA
>JAHWHI010000072.1 GCA_019323355.1 Candidatus Woesearchaeota archaeon
AGTGGAAATACTGGAAATCTGCCTGCGCCATAAGATCAAGAATCCCATCTATGAATAGTATTGTGAACTGACATCCTTCACAACAAGTAAAAGAAAAAATGCCTATGACAGGCTTTTTCCTAGCACTAGCTCTCTTCACCTCTTTTTTCCTTGCCATCTGTATATGCTGAGCTATTCTGCTTTATATTCTTTATGGATTTTCTGCAGGTGGGCTGTCTTGCTCAGCTTCTCTTGCTTTCTTCTCTGCTTCTCTTGCTCTATCTTCTGCCTTGTTTCTTTCTGATTCTGTAAGTTCTGCATTAACTGCTGGTGCGAGATCACTTATATCTTTCTGAGCGATTGCTATATCTCTGCGTTGCTTATTTGAAAAATATGTGGAAACTAAGTTTCTCAAATATTGTATTGCCCGTGGAATCTTTCTTGCATAGATCGCCTTTAAAGATGTTGGATATCCCTCTATTGGATTATTTTCGAAGCGATCATAGTTTTGCCATGAAATACGCATTCTTCTCATACTTTCATTTCTCCTTCTGTCATAGTCCCTATCAACAGAAAATACAATCCCTTCTGGCAGTCTTCTTGCATTTATCTCTTCTTCTATGAAATCTCTTAGGGCAGATTTAATAATATCATCTGGAATATCTCTGTTAGGAGTATCTTCTCTTTCAGCAAAGATATAAAATCCTTGTAACTTTACATTCCTATACCCAAAACCCTCTCTTGTAGGAACAAGCCCTATTTTGACATCCCAGAGCGCATCTCCTGTTGCATCAGCAACATACATGTCACTATAAACTGTTAGCGGGCTTCTGAGAAATGGGATACATTCTCTCCAAGCTGTTAGATTCTCTACTGGAAACCTTCCCTTCCTTTCCTCTGTTTCTTGATTTGCATTAAGCTTTTCCAATGCCCAAAGAAAATCTTCTAGCGAGAAGCTTCCAGGCATGAACAATTTTCCTTTGAAATGTGCTGCAGCTTGTTCAAGGAAGTTTTTATCCCCTTCATGGTAACTTTTAATCAACTCTCCATCTTCTGTAATTATTACTGTCTCTGGATTTCCACCTATAGCTGCAAGAAATAGTCCTGGCGTATGCCCCCATGATGAAAATTCTAATTCTTTAGTTGCAGTAAATGTTCTTTTTTTATCTTCTCTTAATTTTGGTTTTTCTTTTGTAGTTTGTTCTTCTCCCATATTTATTCCTCCTCTTATTGTGATTCTGTATCTTCCAATTCTTTTGGTGGCGGCTGTGGACCAACCCATCCGTGACCGATTCCTTTTGGTATATAACCTTCTCTCTTTTCTTCGGTTTCTCTTGCTTTTGCTTCTAAAGTCCGTATCTCCATTGCTTTCTGGCTCATGTTCTCTGCGAATCCTACTGCTTCCCTTTTGTCTTTCTCAGCAAGGAAACCTTTGACAACCTGTCCGATATATGCAATTTGTTGCGGAACTCCCCTTTCATATAAATCAGGAAGCGTTTCTATTGCTGGGCTTGATACCCGATAATCCTCCCAGTTTGACCATGATACATAAATATTTCGATCTTTATCATCTGGGCCATTAGGAATACCGACTGCAAAATACTCGTGAAAAACCTGATCTGATCTTAAAGCCAATCTTTTACTTTGCGTCTCTCGTTCAATAAATCTTTCAATTGCAGCTTTCAGGTTTTCTTCTTTTCCCTGCCATGCTCTGCCAAGTTCGAACGCAGCATATATTGTAAACCCTGAAATTGAAGCATTCTTTCCTGGAAACCGGGGCCCTGCTTCTCTGACAAGATCATCCACCTGATGCACAGGATGTATCGCGATCTGGACATCTGGAAAATCTTCTCCTGTTGCATATCCTACAAATGAGACATACTCGAACATCCTTCTCTCGACACGCAGATCTCTTACCAAGCCAAAACATTTTCTCCAAACTTCGAAATCTTCTTCTGGAAGATTTGAATATTCATAATCCCTGTTAAGCAGGTCCATTGCCCATACAAAATCTTCAAGCTGGAATCTGTCTGGATCAAGCACCCTTCCTTTGAAATGTTCTGCAGCCTGTCTCTGGATATCTGGAGTAAGGCCTCTTAGATCTCTAAGGATTTGCGGTCTTTCTATTGTAAGATTCTCAGTTGCAACAAGAACTGTCTTTCCATTAATCAAAGCATAGACTAAATTTGAAGGAGAGGCAGCTGTCCCTAACCTTCCCCGCTCTACAAGTTCTATTGTCGGCTGGAAAGAAACTGTTGATTTTGGGTTTTTATCAAAATCGTCATGATCAAATGGAAATTCCATCCGTATAGAATTATCTTTTTTACCTATTCCCATTGTTGGCACCCCATAATCGTTATACGCTGGAGACTATACATGAATATATAACTCTTTTCTTCCTATTTATATAGGAATCCAATCGCAACATTTAAATACCCTTATTATATAGTACGCCATATTGAGGTGATGGAAATGTCATTGAGTTTTAGACAGATGTTTGTTCTTATTGTAGTATTAGTCATTATTTCTGGTTCCACGTTTATTGTTGCGAACAATAGGGCTGGAAAGACAAATGTATTATCTGATCTTAATTTTGGAGAGCCGATTGGAACAGAGTTTCCTGCATTGACTGAATATGAAAACGC
>JAHWHI010000073.1 GCA_019323355.1 Candidatus Woesearchaeota archaeon
ACTTGTCCACCTACCAATGCCATGTATCCTTCTGCAAATCCGTCCTGAGTAAAAGGACATCTTTTACCGCGAAGCATTTCAAGTGCTCTTCCAGCTTCTGAATCCCGGACAAACTCTTCATCATCCATTTCTTCCAGCAATCTTTCTGCTGTTTCAAATGGACCTCCCCAAGGACCAGTCATACCAACTTCTCTTCCCATGAAATTGCCAACTGGGTACAACATGAACTGGCCAAGGTTGAAACCAATGACACATACTTGTCCGCCTTTGATAACAGCATTAATCGAATCCATAACAGTACCTTTGTTCGCAAATTCATCCATCAATGCAGCCTGGAAAGTTTCTTTGCTAAAGTTACCTTCCTGAACTAACTTTTCAACAGCTCCATAAGCACTGCTTATCCTTCCGCCAGTACCAACGCAGTCAATAACCCGTGTCAATCCGTACTTTGTCAGCTTCTTTAATTCTTTTGCAACATGCCGAGGACCTTTTTCACCCATTGAATTAATTGTATGGATTCCAAGCTTTTCTCTCTGCAGTTGAAGGAATTGCTCTCTTGTATCGATTGATATAATCTTTTCCCTATTCAAAGTTTTAAGCAAGTTAGCAATAACTGCTACTCCAAGCCCGCCAGCTCCCCCATAGACAGCAACATATCCGCGTGTTTCATCAGCGCCAATCAAATCAATTGCATGCTGTGCAGTCAATAGAGCATCACCGACTGGAAAAGCATCATCAAGACTTACACTGCTAGAAATTTTTAATACATGTTCAGCAGGAAGCGCAACATAATCTGCAAAACCACCATTTACTTGTATTCCAGTAAATACAGCACCTCTGCAAAGATTATACTGGTCATCGCAGCAGCTGACGCATCGATCTTCAGCTTCTTCGTCGCAAAAACCATATAATGCTAATGCTAATGCATTTTCATTTTTCCATTCATCAGAATCAACTTCATCACCAACAGCAACAACTCTTCCAGCAAATTCATGTCCAGGTATCCGGAACTCTCCTTCTTTCAGCCCCATCTGTGCATTCATTTTACCTTCAATCGCACCAACATCTGTATGGCACATTCCTGATCTTGCAACTTTGATAAGAACTTCTCCTGTTCCTACTTGTGGTGTTGGGTAGTCTGAAACAAAATAGAATTCTTTATCACCCTTTATTTTTACTGCCCGCATTTTTGCAGGAACATCCTCAAATGCCCAAGATTCTTCATTAGGCCCTTCTTCATACAATAGATCTGCCATATATATTACCCCCGTTAAGTTTTTATAGAAAAAACTAGATGCGAATATATAAGTATTTCTAACTCCCTTATAAGGACCAATCAAAGAATCTCGACAATATCCCCTATCTTCTTCTTGCACGTATACAATCTTGCAGGCCGATGCGCAACATCCTCTGTGTATTCATTCGTTTCTTTAATCAGATCAAGAGAATTAATCTTCTTCCTGAAATTCCGTTTGTCAAACTTTTTATTCAGGACAGTTTCATAAACTTTCTGAAGTTGTGTTAAAGTAAATTTCTTAGGCAACAATTGGAATGCAACAGTTGTATATTCTAATTTCCATTTCAAACGTTGCAGAGCATATTTCAAAATCTCATTATGGTCAAAAGCTAATTGCGGAAGATCATAAGCAGGAAACCATCTTGCATCAATAACATCTGTAGCAGCCTTAAGCTTGACACCTTCTGACCGCATCAGTGCGAAATATGCAACTGTAATAACCCTGGTACGCGGATCACGTTTTGGATTTCCAAATGTATACAGCTGCTCAAGATAGACATCTTTCACACCAGTCTCTTCTCTAAGCTCACGATAGGCAGCCTGTTCAAGATCCTCATCCATGTGGACAAAACCGCCTGGCAAAGCCCACTTGTCCTTGAAAGGCCATACTTTTCTTTTCACTAGAAGAACCTGAAGCTCACTATGCTTTATAGTAAAAATAGTAAGGTCTGCTGTAACAGAGGGCCTGTCAAATTTTGTAGCGTCATACTCTTTTTTAGATTCTGCCATTAGGATAGTGTCAAGGCTACAATATTTATAAGCCTTTTCTTTTTTTGTAGTCTTCGATGATTTTACCATGGTCAAAAGCTAATTCTGCAGGCAACTTATCTAATGGAAAGATCTTTGCGTTTTTTGCATCGCTTCCAGCATTTGGTTTTCCATATGCTTTAGCAATGAACACAGTCGAGTTCTTATGTCCTCTAGGATCACGGTCAGGATCAGAATATGTCCCCAACTGTTCGACAAGCTCGACGTTTAAACCCGTTTCTTCTTCTGCTTCTAGGATAGCAGTCTTCTCTAAAGAATCACCGTATTCTTGATGTCCTCCTGGAATCGCCCAGCCAAAAGGCTTTTCATTCCGCTCAATAAGAACAATACCTTCCAATCTTTCGCTGCCGTCATAAACTTCAATTATGATATCAGCTGTCGGCACTGGATTCACGAAACGTTCTCGGTACAATCTTTTGATGCGTGCAACACCTTTTATTGTCTCTAGAGTGTCAGCAACATTTTCCGGAACATAGGCTCCCCAATTCCCGTCTTTGTCCATCATCGACCGTACTTCAGTTGCACTGACAATCTTCTCAAACTCAGGCTCAACAACCTCATAACCTTTCTCTTCAAACAACTGCTTTACAATATTGTTCCGCGTCCAGACATTGTCAAAAGAAGGACATAGGCTCTCAACATGACCAACCCATTCAGAATAATTGTTTATATCAGGAATCTTTACAATAGAACATTTTTTACAATCATCCCCAAGAGCAAGCTTTACCATAACTTCTCTTTCATCTGCAGAGAACGGATTCTCTAAGGTGTTTCTTTCCTGGGCGCTTCCGATGCCAATTACAACATGGTCAACTGTGTTCAGCATCTGTTTGATGACAGACAGATGGCCGATATGCAGTGGCTGGAATCTTGCAATATAAAATCCTGTTTTCATTTTTCTACCTCCAAGATAAGGAGAGGTGCAAAAAGCACCTCAATCATTCAACGATTATTGCAAGCTGGCCGCACGCAGCGCCGTTTGCAACTTCTTCTTCTGTTGCTATTGCAACAGCAAAGTCATATCCTGCTTTTTCCAGACCTGAAAAAAGCTCTTTGCATTTCATTCTTGCACCTCCGATTATTTGATGTTCTTCTCCTTGATCAATCCTTTCAGATTGTTCTTGATTGTAATTTTATTCTCATTCAAAGGCGAGAGTTTGATAAAGAAATTCTCTTTTGGAAAGTATTTCTCTAACTTTTCCATTGAGAACTCGTTTCCTTCAAGGATAGTAAAGTTCAAGGCAACTTTTCTCTTGTTGTTCGGAACTGCCATCCATCTCTCGGCATAATCCCTTATCTGCTCGTAGTTCATCTTCTTCTTGAAAGGTATTAACTCATTCAGTTCATCTTCAGAAGTTGTGTGCAGAGAGAACTGCATAAAGATATCTTTATACTTCTTAGAAAGTTCCAGCCATCCATCAAGCGCAGCATTGTTTATTCCAATAGTAGACAAACCGATCACAGCATTCGGATATTTCTCTTTGATCATCTCTATTGCCTGGTTAACTTCTGGATAGTTCAGTGCAGGTTCTCCCATCCGCGTGAACAAGACTTTGAACTCCTTGCTCTTCCGAGGGTCATAGTCTGGATTCTTTCCTACAATGAACTCTACCTGCTCGAACATCTCTTCAGCTGTAAGATGCGCATAAAACTTGTTTCCAGTGGCGCAAAATTTACAACCAACAGGACATCCGCTAGACACAGATATTCCTATCATCCATCTGTCTGCGCGTGTCGCAAACTCTGGCGAGATCAAAGAGTTGCTTCTTCTTCCGACTGCATTTATTGTATAATACGGAAGATAAGTATCTGTTGTCTCCACTAACTTGTTCTGCTTTGTCAGCAATGCATATACAAAACCATTGCCGAACTGCTTGAATTTTTTTACTTCCATTTCACACCTCCAATTTTAAAGACGGTGGCATCACAAGCTTGTGCTGCGCACCCTGTCTCATCTTGTTTATTTTGTTCACATGTTCTTTCGGGATATCACCTATCTCCCCTTTCAGTATCTTGTCAATTTCGTGATAACTCAATCCTATCTCTTCTTCATCTGTCTGTCCGTCATACAAACCTGCTGAAGGCTCTTTTACTATCAAAGGAGTTGGTATCCCGAGATATTCTGCGATCTGCCACACCTCTGTCTTATACAAACCTCCAATCGGTTCAAAATCAACTCCGCCGTCACCATATTTGGTGAAGTAACCTATCTCTAGCTCGGATTTGTTTCCAGTTCCTATCACTAAACGTTTCATACTGTTCGCAGCACCGTAAAGAAGGCTCATCCTTATCCGCGCCATCAGGTTTCCCAGAGCAAGCTTGTCGTCGAAGAATAGAGCGTCTTTTGCAATCGCATCAACAAATGGCTTGATATTCACAATCTGATGCTGTATTCCTAGAAGCTCTACAACTTTCATGCTGTCGCGTGTATCCTGTACACCGTAGGGCATCAGAACACCAAACACTTTGTCTTTTCCAAGAGCTCGTGTCGCAAGCCAGGCAACAACAGTGGAATCTATCCCCCCGCTGATACCAAGCACAACACCATTCATCCCTCCTACTTTCTCTCGGATGAAATCCTCGATCTTCTTTATTATTTTTTCATGCTCCATACTTTTACACCCCTTTCAGATATTTTATGATTTCATCTGTTGTCACGATCTTTGCGCCTTTTTCTTTGAACTTTGCAAAAGCAGCTTCTCGCTTTTCAGGTTCCAGTTCTTTTGTAGCGTCGCTGACAACTGCGACATCAAAGTCAAAATTCTTCCGCATGCCAAGAACAGCTTCTTCTACACAGATGTGGTCAACAACACCATATACAACTACTAATCCAAGATCAGGTGTCAGGAGATATGGATTTACATTCGCATTAGTGAAGACATCTGTTGCCTGCTTCTCGAAATAGATAGCTCCTTTGAAGCCCAGGATCCTGCAAAGATCTCTCGGCTCATGAGCCTGGCTCCGGACAAATTTCATTGCAAGATCAGGCCTTATCTCGTCGATGATCAGCTGTCCAGGAGTTCCTTTGACACAGTGCGGCCCGTACAGATCAAACTCAGGATCATCTGGTTCGTGCGCATCAACGCTTCCGCTTTGCTGGATATACGGCCTGCTTCTTGCGAATCTTGCCAAGAGCTGAAGATTAGGGATGATTCCTTCAGCTTTCTGCACATACAATCTGCCGCCCTCTTTCATAAAGTCATTCTGGCAGTCGACCTGCCAAAAGATTGTTTTTTTCATTTTATCTCCTCCTTTGTTTTTTGAAT
>JAHWHI010000074.1 GCA_019323355.1 Candidatus Woesearchaeota archaeon
AAGCACGCCCATACAAGATATGAAGTTTCTGGAGATTCTGTAAAAAGAAAGAACCGAACATGCCCTAAATGCGGAAAAGGTGTATTCCTGGCTGAACATAAGGACAGAACTACATGCGGACAGTGCGGTTTCACAGAATTCAAATCAAAATAAATTTATTTTAGAATTATTTCTTCTTATTTTTAGGTTTCTCTTCACCTGCTTGAAGCGCCAGAAGATCTTCTGTGGTCAATTTCTGTTTCTTCTTGAGTTTCTCTTCAGCTTCTTTTGATTTCGCTTTAATTGTCTCCTGAGCTCTCTTGTCCTCTACTTTTCTTTGCGCGTGTTTCTTCTTTCTCTCCACTGTTTTTATCTCTGTGGCTTTCTCGAGGTTGATCTTGAGCTTCTTCTCCAGCTCTGCGCATTCCTCTTTCTTTTCCAGGAACTGCTTCCCGATCGCTTCTTCTTGCTCTCTTAGGACGTCGACCTGTTTTGCCAGCTCAAGAACTTTCTGGTGGCGCTCCTCGCTTTTCTTTGCCATGTCCTGGACCTTGTCGTGCGCCTCTTTTGCCTTTTTTCTTTCCTCTTTGATAGTTTTCTCGACGTCCTCTACATTTTCAAGGACTTTGATAACATCAGCGACCTTGTCATATTCTTTCTTCAGATCTTTTATCTTCTTCATTATGACTTTTTCCTGCCCCATTGTCAGAACTTCAGTCTCGATCTTCTGGTTGAGCTGGGAGATCTCCTTTTTTATGCCCATAGGATTTGCCTTGACATCTTTTGAGATCTCTCTTTTCTTCTTTTCGAGCTCTTTTATCTTTTCGATACTTTTTTTTACTTCTGCGTTCTTTACGTCACGCTCTTTTTTCAGGTCCTGGATAAGCTTGTTATAGCTTCTCCTGCTCTGCTTCATCCGTTTGACTTCAGAAATGATTTCAGAAATTTTCTTGCTTATCTCGGATTTTTTCTTTGCCCAAGATTCTTTTTCTAAATATAATGCGTTGTACCGTTCCTTAAGCCCGGCGATTTCTTGATCGTAATCTTTTAACTTTTGCTTGTCTTCCATTTTAACATCATCAGTGGCATATCCAACTTAAAGTCGCTATAAAAAGTCGTCATGAAAAAATTAAATAAAAAAATAAAAATCTAACCGAATAGGCTACCTAATCCCGCAGCAGCTTCTGTCTCAGACTTTCCTTCGTCTTTTGGCTTCTCTTTCTTTTCCTCTTTAGCTTCTCCAGCTGGAGCTGCACCAGGTGCGGCAGCAACAGGAGCTGCTATAGCTGCTTTTGAAATAGCCTCGTCAATATTTACACCTTCGAGAGCCGCAACAGTAGCCTTAACTCGAGCATCGTCGACCGCTACCCCTGCCGCTGTTAAAACTTTCTTAAGTGTTTCTTCATCGATCTTCTTTCCTGCTTTATGAATCAACATCGCAGCGTAGATGTATTCCATTTTTATGACCTCCTGATATTTCTCAATTATGATATTCGAAAATATCACTAAAGTTTTGCATTCTGTTTTACAGACTGCATTTGTGCATTTGCTTTTGCAAGCAAATCTTCCATAACAGCATCAGCCATGATGTCCTGGGCCAATGCCAAAGCTTTAGCATCATTGAAAGCTTTTGTTATCATCAATTCTGTAGTCTCTTTTGTCAAGATTCCAGCGTTCATCGCAAGATTGAATGCCCACTGTCCTGCTGTTCCTAAGTCTTCTATAAATTTCTTCTCGTCGATTGAAAGCACTGATTTAGGATACACTGTTCCTTCCTCGAAAATCGCAACAATATTCAAACCGATCTCCATAGGATGGATCCCTAAACGCGAGAGCAATCCTGCCATCTGCGCATTGATCTCCTGGCCTTCTTTTACAACAGTTGAATCTGCTTTGATCACAACTTTTCCACCCTCGATCCCTGCTTTTATTCCTGCGCTCCCTAACTCGCCGATGATCGGACCTGGCGAGAAACTTGTCGGTCCTGCAGGAACTACAATGTCCTTAGGTGCTGTCTGTCCTGCTTTTGCAGGTGCTGCTGTCTTTGATTTCTGTAGTTTCTTGTATAATGAGAATGGATTCTCTTTTGTGAATAGGATTCCTGGCAAGCCTTTTGCAGTATATTCTTTTAATTTTTCCAATCCGGCAATCTTCTTGCTCATATTGTCTATAGCACGATTGAATAATTTTTTCCTTCCTCCGCGGATGACAACATCTTTCCTTAATTTCTCACGCATCTGCTGGAGCTGCGGAACAGGCAGTGAACTGAAGTTAACTATACCTATGACTGGATATTCCTCTAGCAATTTTTCATAATCCTTTACCAATCGTTTTTTCCAGTCTGCTGGCATCTTTATTCAACTCCTATAGCAGGCCCCATTGTCAATTTGATGAAACCTTTCTTGATATTGTTCTCCCTGTTAGGAAGATTGTTAAGCAAAGCTTTGTAAACAGTCAGATAGTTATCAGCAAGTATCTTGTCATCAAGAGCTTCTGTTCCGATCGCGCACTGAACAACAGGCTGTTTTAGTGCACTGACCTTTACCATCCTTTGAAGCTTGTCGTACAATGGTTTCAGGTTTGCGTTAGGCGGAACCACACAACCAGCTTTTGGGTTCGGCATCTTTCCTAGCGGACCGAATACTCTTCCGAAAGTCTGAGCAATCTTTGGCATTATGGTTGCCTGTGCAATAAAGAAATCATAAGCTTTTGCAAGTTCTTTTATTTTCTTCTTGTCCAGGTCTGCGAATTCTTCAGATGATACTGCATGATCGCATGTTTTTTTTGCCTGATCCAAAAGCTCTGGACCAACCAAAGCGCATACCTTGACCTGCTTTCCTCTCTCATGGTGCAGGTCTGTGAAGAATTCAACCCTGTTTTTTTTCATGTCAATACTTTTCAGGTTGACAACTAGATCAAAAGTCTGATTAAACTTACGTTTTTTAGAAGCGTCACGTGCTTTCTTGATAGCAGCTTGAATTTCTTTGATCTCCATAGCGTTTCTCCTCCTATCCGTCAGGATAGTCAATGCGGGAAATGCCCCCTCATAATATGTATATGGGAAAGAGAGGCCATATATAAAGGTTATTGTGAATTGAACAGAAGAATGTATCGCAACTTTTATAAGGAACCGTTTGACTATCAGGCTTTATAACGAGCCCGTAGCTTAGTCTGGTGGAGCGCTGGTCTTATATGTCCACGCTCTGGTATCAGAGTTGAACTAAGACAGCCAGTGGTCAGGGGTTCAAAACAGAATCAGAAGGTTTTTATTTGGATGCCTTTTGTTTCTATGAAAGTCCCCTCGGGCTCATTGGGTCCATGGTCTAGCGGTTATGACAACGCCCTTACAAGGTAGCGAGAAACGAGTTCCTCGGAACCTTTCCTCGCTTCACTCAGAAAGGCGTAGGTCCCCGGTTCGAATCCGGGTGGACCCACTTTTTTTTCAATACTTTTATATATGAGAATTCGTTGATTACTTCTGGTGATGATGAAAAAACTTATTGTCTTCATATTGATGCTTGTATTATGTTCTAGTGTTGTTTTTGCACAGAATGATGATTCTAGAACCAATACTATACTAAATGCGCTTGGCGCAGCAAAAATCGGTGGGGGGATACTTATTGGATTTGAAGCTGCATTCTCACCAGATTATGAATCAGTGATTGTTCCTGGTGAAGAAGATAGAGCAATCTATATCAAAGGCGTGATCAAACAAGTTCCAAAAATACAATATGAGACTTTAGGAAAAATCTTTTTGAAAGTTCCTGAAAAGAAACCAGTTGAAGAGCCGAAAGTACCGCCTGTTGTGACACCTGGGCCTGGAACACCACCTGAGCCAGAGCCAGTGCCAGAACCATATCCTAAGTTCAAGCGAATACAAGATCCGGATTCAAGAATTTATTATCCAGCTCCTGTTGATGATGCTATTCCTGTAACAGATATCATTGACAAAAACGGAGATGGAATTATTGACGAGACAGAATTAAATGATTTCATAACTTATATGTCAACAACTTACAATATTGATCTGGCTGATTTTGATGAAGATGGAATTCCAGATGCATTTGAGATAATGCTTGGAACAAATCCGTTGAAAGCTGACAGTGACGGTGACGGAATCCCAGACAATGTCGAACTTTCTCTTGGTTTCAGCCCAACAAATTATGATGAGATCACGCAGAGCTTTGATGCTTCGCCTTATGTTGAAGGTGACGATATCTTTGTCAATGAGAAAGGACAAGTATCCTCACTAGGAATCTTTGTTCCAGATTCAGAAGTCATTGTCAAAGTATATGATCCCAGCGGCACTGAGCTTGAAGAAGAATTCACAACAATCGCAGATTCAACAGGAAGAATAAAAGTAGAGACTGGTGCGAAACCATCAGCAATAATCACAGTTGAAGGCCAGATAAAAGTTTCAGAATAGATTTCTCCATTAGATTTATATATAGTCTGTATATTTTTCAGGAATATCACGCGCCGGTGGTTGAGTGGTACAATAGACCCCTGCCACGGGTCTGGCCCGGGTTCGATTCCCGGTCGGCGCATTCTTTCTTTATAGTTTTGCGCTAATGGTTCAGTGGTAGAATGTGGCCTTCCCAAGGCTAAGATCCGGGTTCGATTCCCGGTTGGCGCATCTATTTGTGTTTTCTCTTTGCTAAAATTAATATCACAGAAATAATTATTATGACTGAAAGTATAGAGATGATGAGCAATATAGATAATGTTTTTGCCTGGCCAGTTGTATCTTGTACTTGTTCTTCAGCTTCTTGCTCTGGTTCGACAAAAGTTGTCGGCGGTCCTGGCATCTCTTCTGTTGGCTGTGGCTGCTGGACTTCTTGCGGCTGTATAAGTTCATCAATCAGTTCCTGTTTCTCTTTTTCTCTTGGCTGTTCCTCTGGAGCTTTTGCAGAGAAGCCTTCGCATTCTCCTGAGGATGCAAGTTTGTTGATAGTCTCTTCTGCCTGAGGATGTTCGAGCTCTTTTGATTTCTCTAGGCAGTATAATTCCATCTCACAAGTGAACTGCTGGTTGTATTTTATCTCGAGATCTCTTGCCTGGTATCTCATCTTCTCCCATTCCCCTGCAAGAATTAGAAACATCTGGGAAGCTCTGATCTTCTGGGCTTCGATGTACATGTCTGCTTTCACCATTCCAGCTTCTACTGCCCT
>JAHWHI010000075.1 GCA_019323355.1 Candidatus Woesearchaeota archaeon
CGATGTTCATATTTTTGAAGAGCACAAAGAGATCGGAAAACCAGTCCAATGCACAGGGATAATCTCAAAGAATCTCAAGCAGATCATCCCTGTAGACAAATTCCTAATCAACAAAGTTACAGGAGCAGTCTTCTACTCAAAACATAATCGCTTCAATCTCAAGACTGACAAGCTGCAAGCTTATATTGTCGATAGATCCAAGATGGATAGATGGTTAGCAAAAGAGGCTAAAAAAGCAGGAGTCAAGATATATTTGAACCGCACTTTTGGATCATTCACAAAAACAAAAAAGAAATTGAGAATCTCATTTGAGAACAAAACGCAGAAACCATTTGTATGCGATATTCTCATCGGAGCTGATGGCCCTATATCAAAGGTTGCAAAGACAGCAGGCTTGTACAGCAAACGTGACTTTCTGGTCGGGATACAAGCGATTGTCAACGGCAAGTTTGACCCAAAACAAGTACAAATCTACCTTGGCACAGTATGTCCAGACTTCTTTGCCTGGGTAGTCCCAGAATCCTCGACAAGAGCAAGAATCGGACTGGCAACAAAAAAAGGGGCAAACGCAAGATTCAAGAAATTCCTGGCAATGTTTCCAGATCTAAGAGTGCAAGAATACCAAGGAGGACTTATTCCATTGTTCAAAGAGATCAAGCTAAAAAAAGATAACATCTTCCTTGTTGGAGACGCCGCACTCCAGGTTAAGGCAACAACAGGCGGCGGAGTCGTAACAGGTCTACTTGCAGGAGAGGCTCTGGCCAAATCCTTAATAAAAAACAAATCATACTCAAAAGAATTAAAGAAACTTAATCGAGAGCTAAAGATCACAAGGATGATCAGGAAATCCCTAAACCGGTTCAATGATAACAAATACGATTCTCTAATAGAATTAATAGATAAGCCGAAAATAAAGAATCTTCTCCAAAAATATGGAGATATGGATTTTCCAACAAAATTTATCTTCAAGATATTGTTCAAAGAACCAAGATTGCTGCGTTTCTTCTTCTAAATTTTATATTATGCCCAACAGACCATATAGCAGTCTGTCGTTAGCTTTTATCAGTTCTTTGTCAGACTTGGCAATGATCCGAATACAATTATCTTCATTGACAATCTTAGTTTCATTACCATAACTATATTCGACAACACCAATGAAAGAAGTTGCATCAGAGCAAGAAAGTGTCTTTCCAGAGCTATCTTCACTTGAAGAATCAAAAACAGCGATATCAACAGGCAAACCCATCTTCTCTGTCATCTGCACAGATAGCTCATATTTTGCAAGGTCAATTGCAGACGATTCTAGCTCTGTAATATTCTTGCCCAAATCGTGGACAAGGAAATATTCGTCATAAGCAAGATTTCCAGATAGCTCTATTTGTTCAGCATCTGCCGGAGGATAGTGGAACTCGAACAGGACTTTGCTGACTTTAGTGCTCCAGTAATTGTTTCTATAAGAAAATTTATAGCCGTTGTATGATTCTTCGTCTTCCCACTGATAAGCAGCGTATCCAACAACACTAATAACCATCAGAAATACGATGAGCGCTGTCAAAAGAAATTTTCGCTCCTTCTTTTTTACCCCTATACGTCTTGACGTGATTGCCATGGATGTTTCGAAAAACTGAGGATATATAAAGTTTGCTTTTTAAATAATCACAAGCTTTATAAATTAACCATCTTTTTTGAAGCCTATAAATCGGGGGATTTTATGGAAGAGGATAAGACAACTGATGAGGACGAGATCAAGCTTGATTTCTCAAAAGTAGCTGGCTTTTTCAAGAAGAAAGCAAAGAAGAAGGAGACTCATAAAGAGGAAACCGCAGAACCGTCCCATGCAGAGTTTAAGGCCCATGAAACAGATCATACTTCAAAAAAAGAAACCTCTGATGATGAAAAGATAAGTTTCGATATTAACAAAATAAAAACTTTCATGAGCACAAGAACTTTCAGCATTATTCTTATTTTGATTCTCATACTTATACCTATGTATTTTGCAGTTGACTTCCGGATGATGTCTGCTGACCTTCCAATCACAAACAATTGGGCAAGGGATACAATCTATAACAACATCAGAAATCAGATTGCAAATGAAGTCCGGGCAGAATCACCAAATCTTCCCCCAGCAAGTATAGAGCGGGAAGTCAACAGACGGTTTGAACAAGTGCTTGATAAAGAAGGTTCGCAGCTGGAGTCAGTTGTTTCCCAGACAGCTGCACAGTTCAAGGCAGCGATGCAGGACAATGACGGTCAGACTTATCTTCTGGCTATAGATCCTTATCAATATTTTAGATATGCCGCAGATGTAATTGATCATGGTTACCCTGGAGATGTAATTCGAGAAGGTGAACCATATGATATGCATATGATGGCTCCAAAAGGTTCAGGAGCAGATAAAAATTTCCATATATATTTCGGCGCTTATATGTATAAACTTCTAGGTTCCTTAACAGGAAAATCTTTGATGGGAATTTTCTTCTTGCTTCCAGTTATAATAGCTGCTCTCGCAGTTATTCCTGCATTCCTTATTGGAAGAAAACTTGGGGGTAACGTTGGGGGTTTCTTTGCAGCTTTGATTCTGGCAGTTCATGGGGCATTCCTTTCAAGAACTCCAGGAGGTTTTTCAGATACAGATGCCTATAATGTATTCTTTCCTCTTCTTGCAGTCTGGTTGTTTTTGGAAGCTTTTAGCACAGAAAAAATTAAATTCAAAATATTATTTAGTGCCTTAGCTGGTCTTTCTATTGGATTATTTGCATTTGCTTGGGCAGGTTCCTGGTTCATATTTGATATCTTGATAGCAGTCGGAATAATTTACCTAGTTTACCTGTTGATAGTCCAGCTAAAAGCAAAAACAAAAATCCTTAAGCACAAACCATTTTTGAATAATATTTATGCATTACTTGTTTTTGCTGTAAGTTCAGC
>JAHWHI010000076.1 GCA_019323355.1 Candidatus Woesearchaeota archaeon
AAACACAAACGTTTATATATCTTTGACAACCTCTTTTGGGTTGAAGGGAGGGATGTTATGTTAAAGAGGCTGTTAGAGCTAGTCAAAGGGAAGAATGTATTTCTAGGGACACATTGGGATGCAGATGGAATCACATCTGGCGCCATGGTCTACCATATCATAAAGAACCATGCAAAGTCTATCCGGACAATCAGCAAGGGCCATGTCTTCCGCATTGAGAAGAAAGATGTTCCAGAGGATGCAGAAATAGTAATATGCACAGACATCCATCCAGCAGCTGACATTGAACAGCCAGTCATCTACATAGACCACCACCCTGTGCAGGAGGACGAGATTGATGACGATTCTAATCTTAAAGAAGATTTTTTGATGAAAATATATGATCCAGAAGCGCAGTCATGCTCTCTTGTTGTCTGGGAAAATCTTCTCAAGGAAACAGACGATCCATATTTCATATTTCTCACACTGCTCGGTTATTTCGGAGATGGTGGAGATAATGAAAATCTCCCAGTCGAGCTCCAGATGAGAGCAATGAACTTAATTCCAGAACTCATGGTAAAGAGAAATTCATTCTATTCAGACAAGCCATATCTCGAGATAGAAAAGTACGTCTCAAAACTCAACACAGGAAAACGTATGCACTGGTCAGGCGAAGTTCCTTTAGTTCTTTTCACAAGCATTGATTCGATTGAACCTTTTATCTACGGATTGCATCCGCTCGCAATAGAGCTTGAGAACTACCGTCTTAAATTGCGAGATTTCTACAAGATGCCTGTCAAAGTCAATTCACTGCCGCATTTAGATTTTATCAAAATAGATTGTGACAAGAACATTCAAGGGGTACTGTGTGCAAAACATCTGAAAAGCAAACCTATAATTACATTCAACAGATACAACGGAACAATTATGGGTTCTATGCGCGTGCCTGACAAGCTGGATTTTGATGCAGGAGCATACCTCGAATCTTTCAAGGGAGAAATTCCGGGATATGTTGGAGGCGGCCACGAAAAAGCAGGCGGTATGTCATTTCCTGTCGAGCATTTTGATGATTTCTTAGAATTATTAGAGAAGAACACTGGTGAAGAGTAATGAAGAGAATTATAATCCTATTTTTTCTGCTTATCATCATAACAAGCTGTTCGAACAAACTAGAACAGGACCTGACAGGCATAACAGGAAATGCGATCATAGAGCAGGAACCGGATATAAAACCGAATGCAATAGAAGAACAAAAAGCAGAAACAACAGTCGAAGAACAAACATATATTCCTGTCGAAGATCTAATCGAAGAAGATAGTACATGTTATACATCAAGCGACTGTGATAATTATTGCCTGTTCAGTGAATGTCAGGATGAAAAACCAAAATATCCAGTTCTTGAAGAAGTAAGATTATATGATGCAAGGACCAACAACCAGGTAAGAAAGAATGAGGACGGATTTTATATCTTGACAAATGGCGAGCTTTATTACATCATCGCAAAAGCAGATAATAAAAGAAATGCTTTCACAATAATTGCTGAGAGCGACAAGCATTTCGGCTCCAAAGGTTTGAACGAGAACAACAGGAGAGATTTCAGAAATAAACCCAGAGAAGCTGTCTACACTTCAAATGATATATATGAAGTAAGGATCTCAAACTATGAGTCAACACACGAATACCCGTTCTTCTTCAATGTACTTGCATCACCAAGAGATAAATTCGATATCCGATTTTATATTGAAGATTTCAAAGATAACACATTGACAACACAAGAATTTGAATTTCCAATTTTTATTGTTTCTTAATCCTCAACAACAACCTCAGCAGAGATTATCTTCATACTTTTAGGATCAAAAACCATGAACTCAGAAGGAGTCTCATTCTCCAGAGCGCAAAGTGTGGCCAGCCTCTCCAGTTTGTGCATGTCAAGGATCGCAGCTTCTGGATACTCATTTTTCAGCATCTTTTCAACAATTTCGATTGCTTCGACCTTATCAGGCACTCTTTCTTTGATATGCTTGATCCTGAAGACACGGCCCTCGAACATTTTCTCAAATATTTCATTCTCGATCTGGATCACTTCTTTCCTTGACTGCGGGCTTTTCTTGTTAACTTCGATTATCTTTTGTTTTGCATAGCTATCAACAACAGCCTTGATCTTCTCTACATCCTTCTTGTCTAATTCAAGTATAGACATCCAGTTCCCGCGCACAGGAGAATTAAGAAAAGTGACTGCGACTTTCTGGTCAGTCACAAACTCTTCAGCCTCTCGAGGATATTCTTTCTCAAGAGCCTCGAATTTCACAGATTTCATGGCTTTAAAAAGCCAATCTTGCTTTATAAATCTATCTGAAAGTACAATATAAAAAGCGCCCGTAAACTTTAAATATCGTTGTCACTTCTCTGAAGTGGGGAAAATGATTAAAAGAAGCAAAAATAATCCTACATATTTTGCAGAGATTGCCAAGCCTGACGAGACAGAAGATAAGAAGTGGAAAAAGACAAAGGATTGGAAACCGCTTCTATGAATCACACTATAAATCTCTGAAGTTCATGGGGGAGCAACATTTATATATCTAGTTTATTTAGTTCTAGTCAATGGTAGAGAAAAAAGAGGGGGACGTTCCAAAGATTTCTCCAGAGGCAAAGAAGAAGCTTGAAGATATAAGGAAAAAACTGGACACTTTCAAGAAACAGGTTCTTGCAAAATTTTCAGAGTATATCATGTGCATCGGTCTGCTTCCACCTTCTGAAGAGGACCGTGAGAAAAAAGAGATTAATGTTATTGTTCTTGTAAATGATACTGACAGCAAGAAGATGTCAAAGATGGAGCTGAAACAGAAACTCTCTGTCATCATCGAGCGTCTGGGAAAAGAAGTAGATCCAAACCTAAATCCAAACACTGTTATCCTGACAGAATTGTGGGAAGACTGCTATGACGGAAGATACCAATTATTAGATGGTCTTGCAATGTCAGCGCCGGTCTATGATAAAGGAACTTTAGGTGCGCTAAAGATAACTTCTCTGCACAGGTCAATGGTTATGAAAAAGTTCGAGAAATATATTGTCACATATATCCTATGGGGTTCTATTGCTCGGGGAGATGCGCATCCGGATTCAGACATCGATGTTGCGATAATTGTGGATGATACAGATGTCAAGAGGATGACACGCACTGAATTAAAAGACAAATTACGATCAATCATCATAAGCATGGGACTAGAAGCAGGAGAGATGACAGGGATAAGAAACAAGCTGAACATCAACACTTATATCCTCACCGAATTCTGGGAGCTGACACGGGAAGCTAATCCAGTCATCTTCACTTTGCTTAGAGACGGAGTTCCGTTATATGATAGAGGCGTATTCATGCCCTGGAAGCATCTCCTGAAGATGGGACGCATAACACCGTCACCAGAAGCTATAGACATATTCAGGAGCAGCGGAGACAAGATGGTCTCAACAATCAAGAGAAAATTGATGAGCATTGCTGAAGTTGACATATATTGGTCTACCCTGAATCCGACACAGGCAGCACTCATGCTCTATGGCATAGCACCGCCAACACCAGCAGAGACAATACGTGTCATGAACGAGATATTTGTCGAAAAAGAAAAGCTTCTTGAGAAATCTTATGTTGACATAATGCGGAAGATCAGGGACTATTACAAAGGTTTAGAACATGGCGAGATCAGGGAAGTCTCTGGAAAAGAGATAGACCAGCTTCTAGCAGACGCTGACAAATACCTGAAAAGGATCAACAGGCTGTTCGAGCAGATAAGCAAGCTCAAAGCAGAAGAAAACTTATTAGAGATTTACAACAATACAAAAACAATCGTTAGGGACATCCTTAATGTTGAAGGTGTGAAAGAGGCAAGAGCAGAGCAGATGATGGATTTGTTCAAATCCCATATTATCGACAAAGGAAAGATCCCAGACAAATTCCTGGAGATACTGAAAGAGATATTCAATGCCAAAAAAGATTATGATGAAGGCAACCTCACCAGGACAGACATCATGAAGATTAGAAAAGATTTCAGGCTGTTTGTCAATACGCTTGTTGAATACATGCAGAGAAAACGAGGGTACGAGCTTGAACGCTCCCGCATCCGTGTGAAGCACGGAGATAAATTTGGAGAGGTAATACTGCTCGATGATCATGCATTCATCATATATGACATTGATTCAAAAGAAAAAGAAGTGATGAAAGCTAAGATCAACAAGGATGGTTCCCTGGGAAAAGAGGAAAAGTCTAGCCTCCAGGATATGGAGCAGGCTATTGCCGGAGTCGAGATCCCTAAGAAAACCTTTATTAAGGAGCCGATATTTGAAGACCTTAGAAAGATCTTTGGCAGGAATGTCGAGATCCAGCTGAACAATTGATTCTAGAGCTGATAGATGCGTTGGAACATGGAAGAGAAACGCAGGCCAGGATTGTATGATTTTTTGTCATGGAAAGAGAAGCTTCTGCTCTATGCTGCAATTGCAACTATTGCAGTCGGATCTACAGCATTATCAGTATGGCTTGTTGAAGGAGGGTTCACTCTAGAATCCCGGCTTGGGCATGGTAGGATGACTCCAGCAAAAAAAGAAAGGATGTATAAAGAATGGCATAGTTATAGATGATTCATATCCCAAGATCTTCTACAGAATTTATATTTTTGATAGCTTCTTGTTCTTTCTGTGTTATTGCTTTCTTAGGTCTTATGAAATATCTTTCAAGATCCTCTGGAGAATCACAAGGCCTGTATTTGTCAGAGATATACTCATGCATCTTTCGCAGATATTTTTTCTCTGTGCTTTGGAAGCGGAATATGAAGCGTGGTATCCTCTTGAATTTTCTAAGTGTTTGTTCGATAATGGTTGTAGGTAGTTTATACAAGGTTGTTATGTAAAAAAGGGCTTCAAACTTTTCATCTTCATCTGTAGTGTTTACAACTGCCTGTTTAAACACTCTATAAGCTTCATTGTGCTTTCCATCAATCCTTAGCTTTAACCCATCCAGAACAATACTCTGGAAAGAGGTAAGGGTCCTGCCTCTCTTGTGTTCGATTTCTGTGTAACGTGTATACGCTTCAAGATAAGCATCAATATCTTCATCTTCAAAAGAAAGCCTAGAAGCAACAGATCTTCGTACTTCAACAAGCTCCAGAAGAGCCTCCTGGGTTCGTCCTCTTGTATCTAGCAGCAAGGCAAGGCCGATCCGAGCGCGAGAATTCTCAGGCTCTCTCTCCTTTATAAAGGTGTAAAGAGCTTCAGCATAATCACGTTGCCTGCATTCCAGACAAAGCCCAGCCCGTTCTAGAAGAGCATTAGAGGGCAATTCTGCTGAATCTGCCAATAGTTGCTGAATATCTCTATTTACAATCATTTTCCCCCGATTGAAGACGAACTTTTCGAATATATAAATATGCCGGTTTTAAACGGAGGTTATTTATAAATAAAATAAGCCTTTTTCTGCCTTATTTGGCAAATCAGAGGCGTTTTTGGACATATAAACACTAGCCCCCATGCATACGGCTGATGTCGTCACCGCAAGGTGATAAGAAAAGCGAAAGCTTTATATATTAGCTCCATGATACTACTATCTAGAAATAAAACCGTGATAGAGGTACGCTAAAAATGGAAACAAAAAACCCAACATTAAAACACATCCTAGTTGATATTCTACAAGGCAAAGATCCAAGTAAATTTTCACATAAACATGGAGATTTCGGTAAAAATACCGGATGGAGACTTCCTAATAGACTTATCTATACTGCAAATATGCTTGACAAATGGGATGCTTCACAAGAAGTAAGCCTAGGACAAGCTAATGGTGCTTATCAATTACTTAGAGATGCTGTAAAACACGCAAGAAAAATTAGAGAAAGATTGAATAAGCGTGGTGAAAAGAATGTTGACCAGAATTTTAGCGAATTGATGGATACAATCGGCAGAAAAATTGATGAAGTGAAATATAATACTACATTAAGCACAAGAGACCTTATAGACATGGTTTCTGGCGCAAATACAAACGGTTTTGTTAGAAAATTAGATTTCAGTGGAAGAGACCCTCTTACAACACGTATATCTAACGAAAGAGACAGATTGAATGCTGCAATTGAACTTATTAAAAAGAATAGATTTACATTCACACAAGATTCAGCAACAGAAGCTAGAGAAGCTATTGAATTCTTGGAAAACAAGTTCTACAAGGATCAGTTCGACCCTGAACAAGTAGCAGAATTCAAGAGAGTTCTTGCAGAAAAACTGGCTGAAGCTGGAAAAGATACTTACTTTGATCTAGATTACAGAGTAATTCCAGAAGCAGAAAGAGCTCAATATATGAGAGATGCTAAATACGCTGAAAGGCAAATCCAGAGAGAACTAAGAAATGAGGACAGCAACCTAGAGCATGCTCAAAGAGTTCTAAGAAACTCATTGAACAGACTGAAGGAAGCTTACAAAAACGCTCCGGCTAAACCGCAATCAGTGGTCGAAGGCCCAAAAGATGAACTTGGATTCATCAAAAAAGGAGCAAGAAGCCTCTGGAATGTACTTAACATTTATACTAACAGAAAAGCTAAGAGATTGGCTAAAGAAGCTGAAGAACAAGTAGCTGAACAGCCAGTTGAAGTAGCTGAAGTTATAGACGCTCCAGTAGCAGGCGAAGCTGGCTGGACTGATGCAAGCGAGCTTGCAGATTCTTTTGAGAGAAGAATTGAAGAAGCATTCCAGAAAAAGCTTGATGCTTACAAAGCAAAAAGAGAAACTGCTGAAAGCAACTTCAGAATCTGCAAAACAGGACAGCTTACATTCAGGCACAAAAATCCTGAAAAAGGCCAGGATCTTGGATTGGAGACTATTGTTGAATACAGGGATGCTAGTGCTTTCAGAGAAAAGAAAGCTCAGCTTAGAGAGGATTATACCCTTCAGAACTTGTATGACAATTTCACAGAAGACGCAGAAAAGCTGAAGCAGAGACAGATCCAATTGCTTGGCAAGAAAGGAACTGTAAGTGAAGAAACATACAACAGAATGCTTGAACAGCTGAAACAAGAAGATTACGAATACTTGCTTAACAAAGCAGTTGTCAAAGAGCTAAGAGAAGACTTAGAAACAGAAGTTAAATCTAAACTTAGAGAGAAGAAAGCATATCTTATCGAAAAAGTTAAGAGAAACAACAGAAAACTGGCAGAAGAGAAAGCATTAGTACAAGAGCGAGCTCAGAAAACTGTAGACGAATTACTTAAATGGTCAGACAGTGCTGTTGATGCTCAGAAACCTGAAGAAGATATTCCATACGCTGAACCAGCTGATCAGAGAATTGGAAATGAGAGACTGGAAGTCTATGTATCAGAAATGTTCAAGAAACACAATCTGTGGGACAAGACTGACGAAGAGCTTGTTGATTTCGCTATAGACTACATGAACACAAAAACAAGAGCTAGAAAAAAGAGAACTGGCGAAAGAACAGCGCCTGGTTACAGACGCTTCAACAAGTACATGGATAGAATGATGACAGATACAGAGCACAGCGAATTCATGAGAAATTGTGCAAATGCTCTTAGAGGCGACGAAAAGGCCCAAAGAAGATATATTGGACAGCATCTAGGTGCGAAACTAAGAGAATACAAGAACTCATTCCAAACAGTAGCATAAATTTTATTTTTTTACCCTTTTTCTTTACTATTAAGTAAAACATAAAAATTCCTTCTTACTCTTGAGTGTCAATAAACGTTTATATATAATTCTTCTTTCCAGATATACGGGTAAAGGGGGTTATAGATTTGACTATCACCACAAGAGGTAGTAGATTAATTAGTATAAAGAAGGAGCCTGGTATTTCGCATAGAAAGTTGCCGGGAGCAAAAGGTTTGGGGGTAGCTTATAAGAGCGGAAACCATGTATTAGCTTCAGCTTTGTTATCGGGAGCAAGATTGGGGGTAACAGAAGGGAAAGAAGCTAAAGGATTAGCTCTAGCTGTCGAAAACAGGCGTTTAAACCAAAATAGTTCTAACTTTATTTCACGATTATCACATTCACTATATTTCATATTCAGCAAATTCTATATCTGCCAGGGCTATGGCTCTCTTTACCTACATTGTTCTGCAGAGGATAGAATATTTTTCATTGAGGGAACTTGAGTGACTAGATACAGTAATATTGGGGGTATTGGGAAGTTTTTGATAATCATCACACTAGTCCTCTCCCTGCTTCTTTTTTCTGGAATTGTACTTGCACAAGAAAGCACAGTTATCACATCTGTCCTTGAATACAAATCAGGGACAGATTGGGACATTGACAATGACGGGATCGAACTTCCTCCTGATGGAGTTATCGATTTCACAATAGAGAACACGCAGTTTGCAGAAACTTTGAATCATTCTAAACTTTGTACAAAATGGGAAGTGGAATCCCAAGATACAGGAAGCAAAGAATACGAATGCTACGGCGCAGAAAGCTGCTGTAACTTCCTGAACCTTGATTCTACTCTAGCAACATGGAAAGCACCTTTCCCGCTTTTTTTTAGCAGGATGAGCTCGACTGAGGCCAACCTTGTATCCGCACAGGTGATTTATGTAGATCTTTCGTCGCTTGACAATATAAGAGTTGAGTATTCTGAAAAAGAATCTCTTCCTGCTTATTTTATTAATCCAGATACAATCGTGATCTCGATCTCCACTGACAAAGATGAATATGTTTTAGGAGAGCAGGTATCTTTTGAAGTGGAAGGTCCTGATTACCTGGATTATACAATCACGATCCAAAAAGATGAAGAAGAGTTCCAGCTTCTTGGAGGCTCCAATGTTTTCGCACCGCAGGAAGATGGAACTTACACTGTTGTTGTAGAAGGTGCTGCAGGAAACATTGTTAAGACTGCAACAACATCTTTCGTAGTACAGCCATCTGTTGGAACTTTTGTCTACACAGATAAACAGATATATGCATTCGGGGAGCCAGTAGAGATAACAGTTGACATTGCAAATTATGAAAAGCTAGAAGTCAGCATGGACATTGACAATGACCTGTTCAAGCTGTTTGAAACAGACAAGAGAGACCATATTTTTGTTCCGTCAGGCCCTGGAAGATACGCTGTGACAGGCTATGGCTATATCAGTGGAGAATACACAAGCCAGACAGTCTACTTTGATGTAATCATGGACACAGAGCTTCGCGCCAGGATTTATATTGAAAATCCATTGATGCAGGAAATTCAAGCTGCAATCACTTGTTTTGAAGCAGATACTGGAAAAGAGATCAGTAACAACAATAACAGGTTCACACTGAACTACGGAACTAAATACAACCTTATAGTAGAACCCATGAATGGTCCTGTCACAAAGCTTGAGATAAATGAGCTTGTTCTATACGAAGATAAGAACTTTACCCTAAACCTAGACCCAGCAATTCCACTCTACGGAACTTTAAGTGAAGAGTGGGACCAGATGTATGCAATTGATTTGTCAGAATTCAACATGACAAACGCGACAATGACAATTGCGCCTGCAGGAAACACAGTCTACAAATGTGCTGCCTGGGACTTTGACATCAGGACTTGTGAAGGAGAATGGACAAGGCTTAAGCAATCCACAGGCCCATACACTTTAACACTGACTCCAGGAGACCCTGGTTTTGCAGAGAAAACAGAAGAGTTAACAATTCCAGCAGCGACATTCGGTACATTCGGCACAGCACTCGATGACAATCTGACCGTCTACAGGGAACAGCCAGACGGAATCGGAACAAACAGGACTGTTGATGTGGACTTTGTATTTGCAAACAATGGAAACACTGAAATCAAGAATATCACATTGTTTGAAACAGTTGCAGACGGATGGACTGCTTTGGATCCAAGCTTGATTGTCAACAACACACTGGTTGCGAATATAGGAAATATAGCAGCTGGCACTCACACAATCTTTTCTTACAAACTAGTCGCACCTTCTGCAGAGGGTGCAAGCATATTCAACAATTCGTATGTCAACTATGTTGAGCAAAACACAACTTACACCAGAAACATCCCAGCAACAACAATAAGAATCAATGATTCAAAGGCATTCTTTAATGCAAAGGCAGAATTCACAGGCAATGACAGCAGGACTGCACAAGACACAGCAACAATCAAGTTCAATGTGACAAACATTGGAAACTCAGGTGTCACAAAGTACGAGACATTCTTCTACTGGAAGTATGATCCAAATTTGATATATGCAGAAGAAAAAGATATTCTTGGAGATTGCAACCAAAAAGCAGTCATTGATTTCGAAGGTATGAAAGCTATCAAATGTACCTGGCCA
>JAHWHI010000077.1 GCA_019323355.1 Candidatus Woesearchaeota archaeon
CCGCCGGATTTTGCTGGTGTGAAACGTGCAATTACTTTCCTGGAACTGGAGCATGCAGATGGTGTCGATTCAAAGATAAGATGCACACCGAGCGGTTATTCTGCAACCTGCACTTACCAGGCTGCTGCAACTGCAGCTGATTTCAAAGTCGGAACAATGAGCTATACAATAGAGGCTGCATCTGCAGATGAAGTAATTACAGTATCCTACGGAGATAAAAAAGGAAGCCCTATAGGAAAACCGACAAAACAGAATATTGTCAGGACAGCTGCGATTGCAACTGGCTCTACAGAAGATTTCCCTGCTGGAAGGTATGAACTAAACCTTACTCTATATCATGATGTCGATGGCAACGGAATAATAGATGCTGATGATTCGCCTGTTCCATTCGGAAACAAGAAGGAGCAGTCACAGATTGTTGCATTCAATTTTGCAAAGAGTCCGCCTTCTGGCTGCACCACTCCGCCAAAAATAGAGATAATATCTCCGCGGCCTGACACTTATGTGACAAGAGAACTGAAGAGCACAGATGTTCCATCAGGAGGAGTCGTGTTTGCTGTGTGGGACGACTGTAACAAGCTTTCAAGTGTTGCGCTTTATGACCAGAAATCATACCTTGCAGCAACAGATGAAGCAAAAACAAACAAGAATCTCCAAGAACCATACGCAACCTATATGATTTCGCAGCTTCATTCAAGTGCACAGCCGGATAAATATGGATTGTACACTTTGAGCGGCAATTTGCAATACAATTACCAGCCGAATGATGCTTTCACTTTGATAATCAGAGCAATTGATGATGCTGGAAAAATCGGGGAAGCAAGAGTTGCTGTAGTCGCTTCTCCTGGAGCAACATAAAAACATAAAATTAATAAAGAGAAGCCAACATAGTACAATAAGTTGATAGGTGATAATTTGAGCAAGACAAAGATCTTTGGAATAATAGCAATCAAAGGAGGGGTTGGAAAGACAACATGCACTTCTAATCTTGCTGCTGTCCTTGCGAATGAATTTAACAAACGCGTACTTGTTGTTGATGCTAATTTTTCTGCGCCTAATCTTGGTCTGCACCTGGGGATTGTTGAACCTGAAAAGACTTTGCATGATGTTCTTCTGGATAAAGCGCCTATTACAGATGCTGTCTACCAGACTGATTATGGTTTTGACATTGTTCCTGCAAGTCTAATGAACAAAAAAGTGAATCCGTTCAAACTAAAGCAGAAAGTGCACATGCTCCGTGATTCTTATGATATCATATTAATAGACAGCTCGCCTAATCTTAATGACGAGATACTTGCTACAATGGTCGCAGCTGATAAACTGCTTGTTGTATCCAGTCCGGATTATCCTACATTAAGCTGTACAATGCAGGCTGTGAAGACTGCAAAGTCAAAAAGGACAAACATTGCTGGGCTTATATTGAACCGGGTATATAATAAGAAGTTCGAGCTGACAGTAAGTGATATTGAAGATGCTGCTGAGACTCCTGTACTTGCAGTTGTTCCGCACGATGTGCGTGTCCTTGAAGCACTGTCAAAATCAATGCCAGCTGCACTGAACACGCCACTGTCAGATGCTATAATAGAGTACAAGCATCTTGCAGCATGCCTGATCAATGAAAAATATAATGATCCTCGTTTTAAAACAAAGATAAAGAAGCTTTTTGGCAGCGGAAGAGTGCTGAAACACGAGGTGAACCGGGCTATTATTATAGACGGTGTTAAGGACCGAAAGCTTTAAATATAACTTCTAGAACTATATAGGTAGAGTTCTTGAAGTGTATCCAAAATGGAAGAACTGAAAATGAATGAAAAATTGAAAACAGGAACAACAACAGTTGGACTTGTATGCCAGGACGGTATTGTTCTTGGAGCTGATATGCGAGCTACAGCCGGCAATATGATTGTTGACAAATCTGTTAGCAAGATCGAACCTATCGCTGACAAGATGGCGCTCACTTTTGCAGGTGTTGTTTCTGATATACAACTGCTTACAAAACTGATCACAGCAGAGATCAAGCTTAAACAAATCAGGACCGGAAAAGAGATCACTGTACAGGCAGCTGCAAACCTTCTTGCGAATATGGTTTATTCAACCATAAGAAATCCATACTTCCCAGGCATTGCACATTTCCTGCTTGGCGGAGCTGATATTGACGGTCTGCATCTTTATGACATATATCCTGACGGTTCAATCACACTGAAAACAGATTATACATCAAGCGGAAGCGGAAGTGTATTTGCGTATGGAGTACTGGAATCGCAATACCAACCAGACCTTTCTGTCAATGATGGAATAAAACTTGTGAGACAGGCAATCAATGCGGCACTGCAGAGAGATTCTGCATCTGGCCAGGGAATCAAGATTGTCATCATAACAAAAGACGGTGTCAAAGAACACAGCATAAAGAAAGTAAGTTATGAGTTGAAATAAAATCGGTTATGATTATTCTTTAAGAAATTAGAACAAAGAAAATGCCAGACATTATAAAAGAAATCTTAAAAATAGTGCCTGAAGATAAAATAAGCTTGGCTTGTTTTGAGGGTGCTAATATTGTGTTGTACACAAAGGAGAAGAAGTTCTTTCTAGATAATGAAGGGATAATAAAGCAGGCTGTCGACGAGTTCAAGAAGCGGATCGAGCTACGGCCTGATCCGTCAATCGCAATGGACCAGAAGAAGACTGAAGAATTCATCAAGAAGACTATTCCTGAAGAGGCTGGGCTGGCAAACATCCTGTTTGATCCCCAGAGAAGCCACGTTGTTATCGAAGCTGAAAAACCAGGCCTTGCAATCGGAAAACAAGGACAATTATTGAGAGATATCAGGGAAAAGACCTTCTGGGTTCCTCTTGTCAGGCGGACGCCTGCTATCAAGTGCGAACTGATAGACAATATCAGAGGCGTTCTTTTTGAGAACAATGATTTCAGAAGAAAGTTCCTGGACAAGACAGGGCATCGTATCTATGACGGATGGACCCGGGGCAAAAAACAGGAATGGGTGCGGATGACTTTTCTTGGAGGAGGAAGACAGGTAGGACGTTCATGCTTACTTTTGCAGACTCCAGAAAGCCGTGTACTGCTTGACTGCGGCATTGATGTTGCTGCAAACGAAGATAATTCTTATCCCTATCTGGAATGTCCTGATTTCAAGATCGATGAGCTTGACGCTGTCATAATCTCGCACTCGCACGTCGACCACAGCGGTCTGATCCCATTGCTTTACAAGTATGGTTACAAAGGTCCTGTATATTGTACAGAACCGACACGTGATGTTATGGCTCTTCTTCAGCTGGACATGGTCAAGATCATGAGAGCAGAAGGAAGAGATCCGATATTCACATCTGAAGAAATAAAGGAGATGGTCAAACATACAATCTGTCTTGAATTTGATGAAGTAACTGATATCACTCCTGATGTCCGTATCACTTTATACAATGCAGGACACATCCTTGGCAGCGCCATGGTCCATATGCATGTCGGCAACGGACTTCATAATATACTTTACACCGGAGACTTCAAGTTCCAGCGTTCCAGATTGCTAGAGCCTGCTGTCACAAAATTTCCGCGGCTCGAAACCTTAATGGTTGAGAGTACTTACGGTGGTAAAGAGAACACGCTTCCAACCAGAGAGGAATGCGAGAAAGAAGTTGGAGAAATTATCAAGCAGACCGTAAAACGCGGAGGAAAAGTTCTTTTCCCTGTACTCGGTTCTGGTCGTGCGCAGGAAGTTCTTCTTATCATTGAATCTCTTGTCAAAAACGGGGATATCCCTAAGATTCCAGTCTATATCGATGGAATGGTATGGGACATAACTGCAATACATACTGCTTATCCTGAGTTTCTGAATACTAATGTCAGAAAACTTATTTTCCACAAGGATGCAAACCCTTTCCTTGCTGATTTTTTTACAAGAGTCGGTTCGCAAAAAGAAAGGAAACAGATCATCGAAGAGGAAGGTCCATGCGTGATTATCGCAACATCTGGTATGCTTACTGGCGGTCCTTCTGTACAGTACCTGAAAGAACTGTGCGGAAACAAAAATAATTCTATGGTTTTCACATCATATCTTGGTTCTGGATCCTTGGGACAGCGTATCGGCACTTTTGGTGAACGTGAGATCTCTTTTGAAACAGGACCTAATAAAACAGAGACATTCAAGATAAAAATGGATGTGCATCGGATTGATGGTTTCACTGGACACGCTGGAAGAAATGAACTTATTGAGTTTGTCGGCAAGTGCAATCCAAAGCCGCGAAAGGTTGTCATCAACCACGGCGAATCAAGGAGATGCCTGGATCTTGCAAGCTCGTTGCATAAAACTTATCGTGTGGAAACAGCGAGCCCTAGAAATCTTGAAAGTGTAAGGCTGAGATAGGAAAAATAATCTCTTTTTCTATTAATTTCCATTTATAAAGGGGAATGTAAACTCTTATAAATTCATACATTTTTTCGGCAATTATGGCAGACTTGGGAGAAGGGACTAATAAACAGGGTTTTGTAGTCGGTTTCGATGTCGGTTCTGATTCTGTGCATTACGCTGTATTGGATTCTAATCTAGGTCCTAGAGGAAGAATACATAAGACAGGCACTGTTGTCCACCACGGAAATCCAACACACGCTGTTGGCAAGGCTTTTAATGATATTATTGAATGGCTCGAAGATGGGGGCTTTAGCCTTGACAATCTTATAAGCACTCCTTTCACTGGTGAAGGAGGGGAACTGATTGCCAAAAAAACAGGATGCCTCTTTAAGCATGATTCTGTGACAATTCCGCTAGGCGCTTCTATGATAGAAACAGGAGCAAAATATGTCTTCCATATCGGTGCCAAAAGTCCATATTTCTTTGATCTTGAGCAGACAATCGAAAATGGAGATAAAATAAGTTTTTCACCTGACGCTGGAACCGGAACAAAATGCGGAGGCGGATCTGGAATTCTTATCGAGAAACAGATGCGAAGGCTGTATCTGAAACGTGTATTAGCTGAAGATGATTCCTCAGCTTCTGATATCCGTGATTTAATATTTGATTACGCTGAACAGGAAGTAGAAGCTGCAACACTTGACATAGAGGTTGGAGGAAGGTGCGGTGTTGTCATCCAATCTGATATGATACATCTTCAGAACCTGAAATATCCTGTTAATGCTATTGTCAAAGGGATGCTTAATACGATTGCCAGAAATTACAGGAGTGATGTTGTAAGAACGAGAAAGTTGAAGCTTCCGTCTAGAAGCAAAGCAGTATTCACCGGAGGTCTTGCAAAGAACAGGTTCATCAAGGATGAACTTCAAAGGCTTTTTGGTTTTGATTTAGAAGTGCCTGATAATTTTCATC
>JAHWHI010000078.1 GCA_019323355.1 Candidatus Woesearchaeota archaeon
CACCTCATATATGGCCCTTTGCAGGCCCTTTATAAAGCTTATGGATATGTTGTCCCTTATCAGGGGTACTTAAAAAGGAAATCTCCCCATAGACACTCTAATCGTAGTCACTGTGTTATCTATGGGAAGGGGGTGGGGGGGGAATTTTGTAGAATGTTAATATCTATCCAAGTCCTCAAGTTTAAGTAATCCTGCTGCAGCCATAGCTGTTTTCTTCCTCTCTCGCTCTGCGCTTTGCATTGCTTTTACAAAATCAAAAGGTGAGATTGAACTGCTGCTTGATCGAGAACAAAGAGAACCTAATCCCAGATAGAGAGAAGGTCGCTCTAGCTCGGGCAGTGGTCTTGGCGCTGTTAACTCTGGCAGCCTCGCAAGAGATACTGGTTCTGGAACTGGAAGGAACGGTTTTGTTGTTTCATAATCAACATTAAGTCTATCGTGGTGAATTTCCACACATCTTTCTCCACCAATCCTATATTCGTCAAGATAACGATCTGTCCTGTGCAAAGGACTCATGTGTCCCAACACTTCCATTGCCATGTTATGTCCGCTAAAAAAATTGTTCATTTTCATTTACCTCCTAATCAAACTTAAAATATAATCCGTCGTATCCTGCTTGATAATAAATAGTTTTTTTTGGCCTGAGGATAGATCTTGTTAATGGATTTTCCGTTTCCGTTTCAGTACGCGGTCTCAAGAGCTCTGCTCTTCTATCCATAGCACCACGCATGTATTCGGCTCCCTTCCATTCTCTTTCTTTCCGGCACCAACTGCAACTGCATACCATTTTCAGATACCTCCCAAAGAACAGCCAACTCTATTGCGGTAGCCATTCTAACAGTTATAATGGTAAAAGAATGATATAAAGATGTGTAGTTCTAAAGTAGACACCTCTTGTTTATATCTATAGAGGACCAATTATAATATATGGTTATTACGTTGTACGGAGGTATACAGAATGGGAGAGAAGAATAATCCAATAGGATATTACCAGAAGGATTTGAAAGGGGATTCGGGAAAAGAACTAGATGAATTGTTTGAGAAATTACAGTCTTGCTTGCTTTTTGAGACTGTCGATGAAACTGAATACGAAGTGATGATTCATAAACTTAATGTGATGGAACGTGCAAATCCCTCAAACCGGTTTTTAGAAACAGAACACAATCCGATTGACAAAGTCGGTGTTGATTTCATGACAAATCAACCAAAATATACGTTGAGATACAAGATAATTGATTTTATCAATAGACCTGATTTTGACCGTCTAGAATTTTATCATAGATTTTCTGTAAGTTCAGCAACTTTGGGAGGAATTATAATCTCAACTCCAAATGATCCTGTAGATTACTAAAATCAGATACATAGATCATATAGAATGAAAAAATAAGAAAACCGAGCGAAGAAAAATAAAAATTATTTTTTCTTGTCTTTGTCTTTATCTGTACCAGATGCAGGAGGCTGTTCTGGTTTCTTTTCAACCGGACCAAAACCTTCCAGAGGTATGTATCCTGGTACGAATTCTATCTCTGTGAAACCGTGTCCAGAAGGATCAAGTCTTTGCCTTTCTTTCTCTGCTTCTTGAAGCGATACTTCTATTTTTTTGTAAGATTCTCTCATAGCTTTGATCTTTGTCTCTAATGCAGTATAAGCAGTATTGCTGGCATTGACAAGGTTAGTGTATGTTGTAGTAATCTGTTCTTTCAGTTTATCGTCGTCAAGTCCTTTCTCTTTCAATTCTGTAAGCCTTCTTGTCCTCTCTTCAGTATATCTGTCCATGCTTGACTTGTGGTCAGACTGCTGTGAGATTGCAATGTCAAGCTGCATCTGAAGAACGCTCATCTCTCTCTTGTAAGCAAGAATCATAACATCAAGTTTCTGGATAGCTGTGCTTCTCTCAGCCTCCAGTTTTTGTTTTGCTGTCTTGTAAGCTGATAACTGTGATTCGTAACCACTGACAGCAGTATCGATAGAAGGATCTGGTTTAGGAGCATCTTTTGTGCCAAAAATACCGCAGCCTGCAAAACCTGCTGCTAAAGCTACTAATCCAGTGAAATATGCAATCGGTCTGTATACCATATTATTAACCCCCGTATGTACCTGTTATGAAGTAGTAAAATCTATGGGAATATATAAAGGTTTTGGGGTATTTAAATATCAAACTAAGAATTAGTGTTGTTCATACGAGCTTCGAATTCTTCCCAAGATAACTTTTCCAAAACAGCCACTGTTGCTTTTACCTTCGCAGGCTTAGGCGTAAGATCAACATTTTCTGCTTCTTCTATTGTTTTTTCTAGAGAATATGCGTAAGCTATTTCAGGATACTTCCTGATTATTCCTTCTTCGACATCAATATTTTTATCTGCGAATAAAAGTTCCATTGTAGTCGCTCCTTGCGCTTTTGCATTTTCTTTTGCAAGCTTGATTACCTCTTTGCTTACCTCTGATTCGGTTCTATCCGAAAGTTCAAAAACTATTCTTACCTCTGCAAACATACTTACTACGGAATTCAAGTATGTTCTCAGATTCTCCATATCATCTACACGAGCGGATAATAACGGAGTTGCGACAAATCTGTTTGTCCCTGGATCCCAGCTAGGATTTACAAACTCAATATTAATGTTTGATTCCTTTAATCCTGCTTCAATAAATCTGTCCTTAGCCATATTTGTTCTCTCTGCGCCTCGTCTTTCTGCTTCTAATGGCGTGGAACCACCACCGCCAGCTCTCATATAAATCATTGCATAATCTGGTTCTGTTAATATTTCTGCATTACCTACTATCTTTGGAATCTTGATTCCTTGAGCTCTCATTTTTTCGAATCTTGCTTGCTCTATCTCTTCAATATCATAATGCTTGCACCCTAAGATTAATAGCGTTAGCAAAAGTATAAGTATGATTTTTATCTTCATATCAATGTTTTAGTTATTAAGGTATATAAATGTTTAGTTGCTATATAGGCAATAAATAAGATTATAAATACGGATATTTTTTCTTCTTCCTATGATAGCGCCTTCTAATTGTGCAAAATGCAAAGGCAGGTTGTTTTGTGGAAGATCTTACTGTCCTATCCTGGCAAAATCTGCTGCTGCGTTCAAGGTGAAGCAAGGCATCTCTAAAGAAGAGTATTTTGGCTCTGCGCCAGCACCTTTTGTAGGCCGGATGGGTTATCCTAACATCAATGTTGGAATACTTTCTCCTGGTGAGGTTCGTGAAGATGCATGGGAGTATGATGCACCGCAGTTCTGGTCCAGTGAAGGATATAAGATTCCGCAGATAATTGATTTTCGAAGCCAGCTGATCAACTCTAGGTTCAAGTCA
>JAHWHI010000016.1 GCA_019323355.1 Candidatus Woesearchaeota archaeon
GCACTGTCCTCGACTTCTATTGTCGCAGCAGCACTGTACTTGTCATTGAACCAAGTAACTTTCTCTCCAGCAGGATCACGTAGCTCCACATTTTCCAAAAATGATATCACTGATCTGCCTTCCTGGGAATCAACTGCTAATGGATCAAGATCATGGACGATCTCGATAAATCCGCCTGATTGTCTGAAATCATAATTCTTTATTGCAAACATTGCACCAAGATCCTTGAAACCTTGTTCAATCTCAGCCTCGAGGTCCCGCATCGCTTTCTCATGCTCAGGGATTTCAACAACTTCCTCAACAATCCCCTCTTCTGCAACTGATTCTAAGAACTTTGCCTCTCTTGCTTTTGCAAGCTCCTCTTCAGTTATATCTTGCTGTGTATAATTTATCACAAGCAAAAATGCGATTATCAGGGCGATTATCGCGAACGCGATGAACCAAAATTTTTTCTGGGCGTAAAAGCGTGTATGCTCTGTATGCACTGGCGGCAGCCTGCCATAACGCGGTGGCTGCGGAGCTCTTCTTGGAGGAGCACTAGGAGTAGTTCCGACTTTCATCTTCATTATCTCTTTCCGTCTCCGTTCCAGTTCACGTTTGTATTTTTCGAACTCGTCTGCCATTTTATGGTGTCTGTCCTGTGACAGTTGTTAAGTTTCCAGCGCCTGTCGGCACTGTTGTCGTTGTTGTTCCGCCGCCTCCGCCTCCAGCTGCAGCTTCACGTGCTTCTTGCTCCCATTTTTCATAATCATCAAAAGCATCTTTACATTGATCATTCTTTGAATCAGTCATGTCTGTGAAATCAACATCGAACTTCACAGTGTTCTCAACAAACTCCTCCCACGACCATGCAAGCATTGCAGCGTCAAACACACCGCATGCAAGTACCCAGGCATTCTTCTCAACATTCAGCAGTTTTGCATCAACAGAATTGCTCTCAGTGCACTGTTCGATGCTTGTGGCAGAGTTAAAGGAAGTTACACGTTTTCCGCCGACATAAGCTTCCTGCTGCATTTTTACTTGGTTGTCAAAGTTAGTGCATAGTGCATCACGAGACGCTGTCATCAATCTTCCTGGAAGTTCTTTGATCAAATCCCGGGAGATTGTCGCTATCTGTTTCGCGAGCATGAATCCAGGAATCAATTGCATCACAGGTCCCCAGAAGAATACACATTCATTCTCTGCGTGCGCAATGTCACATGCAGCAGTGCTGAACCCTCCTTTTGCCATATCAGTGATACAACGTGCATGGATACACTGCAGTTGCCTGTATTTGTTGAGGTTATGCACAACACCCGGAAGGCATAAACAATCAACAGCGACAATATAATTGTCCATTGGATTCAACCTTGTCTCAAGATTGATCTCCTTGAATATTGAAACATCGATCTGTCCGACCTGGCTTTGTGTTGGTTGTGCTGTCTGTGCACCAGTGATGTCTAGAACAGCCCCTCCCAGTCCAAGAGAACCGAGCAGACCTCCAAACAATCCAGAGCTCTTCTCTTTTGCAGGTTTTTTCTCAGGCGGTGCTGGAGCGACTTCTTCAGTTGGCTGCGCCTGTCTTGCTTCCATTCGCGTCTCGTCTTCTGATTTCAGCTCTGAAGGCGCAGGTGCTCCTGGTTGTAGGGCTTTCGCCAATGGTTTATCCAAAGCTTTTGGAATACTCTGTATACCAGTTATGCTGAATCCTTTATTGCACTGGCTGCAGAGAACGAATGCGCATACTCTTCGGACAAATCCGCCGATCTCGCCATCTTCTTTACCTAAGGATTTCCCGCCGAACAAAGCATCAGTGAACTCGAATTTCTCAGGCTTTACTCCACGCGCTTTTGCAGCATCTTCATAGGATTTTTTAGTATAATAGTAATCAGTATCATTAGGCCACAAAGTTTCCTTCAGTACACGAAGATAACAATCTCCTGTCAGGAACAATTGCCATACTTCTTCTCCTGCACCAGTATATGCCCACTCCATTATCATCGCTGCAGTGTAGACAATCGGTTTCATGTCCTGGACAACAGTGTATATCCTGGATATCTCCTGGCCGACCTTGCAGATCTTTCTCAATGCTTCAAGCCATCCCTCGATCTTCGTGACATAATCAAAGAAGTCCGTGTTGACACGTTTCTCAATATCACGTAGTTTACGCAAGACATTGTTCCCGGGATCCCCTATAGGGATATCATAGAGATCGATGGACGCGATTATATTGTCTATCTCTGGATTGAGGAAGACAGTTGTTCCTCTTGCAACAAGAGAGTACATTGTGCAGTTGAATTCTATACTCTCAAGTTTGGATGTTGCTTCATCCAGCATTATTTCGAACACGAGAAGGGAGTCATCCATCTCTTTCCCAATGATATAAGGATTCTGGGAATTTGTGCCAGCATAAAGCACAGTATCCAGACCAGTGCATTGCGCAGCCTTGTCAATGACTTCAACAGTATCAGAATAATCAAAGTGCAGAGGTACAAACACTTTCAGAGGTATGTTAACTGCAATCTTTCGGTCAAGTTTCTGCGGGGTCACAGCACCGACAGTGATTGCAACTTCATTAGGTGTTGTTGTAAGATCAGAATCATAGACAAACACAGAATGCGTGTCAGATGAAGGATTTCCCGCAAGATCATAGACTGTAAAGTCAACATTTCCCTGTACATGGCTTGTCACAATATCAGTGACTTCAAACTCGCAGATGAAATTTGTTCCAGACATTGCACATGTTCCGTTCACAGGATCCGACAATGTGGATATTAAACTCACATCTGCAACAGCATACCTTATTCCATTAGCTTCTGTACCTCTTACATAGAAACGCAATGGTTCAGCAATACCAGCGCTCGGTGCGAGCGCAGACTGGGTAATATTGGTAATAACAGGTGCAGTGATGTCAACATCAAAATCTTTTGATTTTGTTGCAAGCTGTCCGAATCTGTCGCGGGCATTGATGACAACAGTCTTTGTTCCTTCTGGACCAGAAGCGTCAAGATTATACCAATAACATTTGCTTTCATTTGCATCACATTCATCAGCAGCTTCTCCGATTCCATAAGCAGGGCTTATCTGTCTGAGGTCTGCAAGCACCTCAGATTCGTCAAATCCAACACCAGTATCTGTGACTTCAACAATCAGTGTATTGTCAGTCGCACCAAAATAATTTCCATTCTCTGTTGTTATTGTGCCGATCACAGGCTCGTCTGAATCAACTGATACAGGGACAGTGAACGGTTCATCAAGTTCATTTCCAGCAGTGTCAGTCGCATGTATTGTTCCAGAGAAACCTGTTGTCTGGGCAGTTACAGGAGGTATTACACTCCATCTGCATCTGTAGACTGTTCCTTCTTCTTCGCAGTTCGAAGGTGTGTTCGCTCCGCCGCCGAAATTAGTGATATCTGCATACACTTCATCAAGCTCGACATTTTCGCTCAGGTCGACTTCAAGTGTATAGGAGGCAGAGCCTACGGTCACACTCGAGACAGGCACGTCATTAAGTGTAAGTCTCGCATCGACAAATTCAGGTGCGTCAACATCGACTGATATTGTAGAAGATGTCTGTGCTAATTGCAGATGACCCAAACGATCGAATACTCGCGCATAGTATGCATAATCGCCCGACGAAGTGGGTGCTTCGAGAACAATAGTATCATCCAACTCGCATTGGTTGATACCAGTTATGTTATAGGCTTTTGATGCCACTATGTTCAAGAAATTCGGATCGTCTGAGATTTCCACACCTGCAATTCCTGCACAATGACCAAGATCCAAGATTTCATCGTTTGCGACAATATGCGCAATAATCTGGTTAGAAGATGTTCTGTTCACATCAAAGTCTGTCACTGTTGGCGCGCTGCCGTCAATAACATAGGATTGTGATTGCGTGACTCCTTTATAGGATATCACATACTGCTCCATACCTTCTTGCAGTGGAAGGACCAGAGATAAAGTACAAAGACTTCCGCCATCTCCTGGAACACAGGATTCAAACGAGACATTATGGAACTTTACAAGATCAGGAGATACACTGCTTTCAGCGATCAAGACATCAATGTACACATTCGTATCTCCAGCATCTATCACCCGATGTATGCCATCGCTTCCGTATATCTTAACATAAGTGATAAGTCCCTGGAAACTGGAACCTCCCTGTGCAAATGCAAAACTGGAATAGAACGGAAGAGTTAAGATTAGCAAGATCATCAAGATGCATCTTCCAACTCCCTTTTTCATTTTCATTTCCACTGAGGCTGTATCAAACTGCCTTTCTTCTCTGATATGACCTCGATATTTCCAAGATAAGCAAGCTCTTCATGTGTTGTAGGTTTCTTTGTCTTGATCACAAAGATCTGCAATTTATTGTTTTGATCAAGATCAGACTTATGCACTCGCCAGTTGTTGTTCAGTACTGAGTTCAGAGCAGCTCCTCCAAGTGGTGCAGGCTTAACTTCAATCTCTTCAAGCGTCACCCACTGGTCTCCGTACTTTTTAGTTTCTTCAGGAATAACTACTCCGTCATTATCAAAATATCTCGCATCGATTGTATAATCTCCAGGAACAAGAGGAAGCTCATTCTCTTTTGTCTCGTCATCAAATATCATAGTTGTGCTGAACGGTTCCTCCCACGCATTTTCCGGAGCTCTCGCAACAGTGACATAGACAAAAGCATTGCTAAGCTCGTCTGCCTGCTGCAGCATCTGCAGGTACTGCTGGTAATTTACGCTTCCGTAATCAAACTTGTCAAACTCTTCGACCATTGCCGGCGGCCTGACCTTGATATTGACTTTCTTTGTCACAATCTTCGGAAGCACAGCATCGAACTTATAGACTTGTCCGTACTGTGTGTTCAACGGATAATTATAATTGTAATAGCCTTCTTTTGAGGTCTTCAGCACACCGCCGTCGCATATTGGGAATTTTCCTACAAACTTTCCTTTGGAGTCAGTGCTTCCTATGTAAGTGCTGTCCTCTCCGCAGTAATATCTTATCATGACATTATCAAGAAGATTTCCACTGTTGTCCTTAGCTGTTATTATTACATCACCAGACAACCTCTGGTTAGGATTTCCGAACAATGAAGTTCCCTGCGCGCCAAGCTCGTTAAGATACGGAACACGTTCCTCAGCAGCAAGAAGAGGTTCATTATTTCTCACATTCGCCTCCATCGCAAACATCATTGAATATCCATCCCCATTGAATGCATACGGATCTCTGATCTCAACAACTACTGGATAAGCAAGATCATAGTAAAAACGATAGGACTGTGTAAAGATATCAATCAGTTCCTGGAAAGAGCCACTTACCTCGTCAGGTCGTATCAACTGCCCGTCCCTCGGAGTTATGTCAAAATATATCGGCCAGTTCAGATAGAACATGTTGACATCAAGATTTTCATAGTTCCTTCCCTCTGGAAGGACTCCATATACTAAACCAAAATGCACTCCTTGTCTTATCTCGTATCCAGGACCGTCCTCGACTCCGAACGGAAAGAAGTTTCTTGTATCAGGGATTGTGATGAGATTTACATAAGTTGCAAGTATCTGTTTCACCATCTGTTCTACATTGAACTTTACCCAGAAGACTTTCTGCATCCCCATGTCAGCCTCTGCAATAGGAGGCAGTGCATCCTCTTCAACACGGGCGTACGCTGAGATAAGGCTCATTGTATTGTACTCAAGGAAAGCACCTTCTGCCTGAGCATTGACAATATCAACACCAAGAGTGAACATCTGCCTTAAGTTCACATCGTGGATAATGTAGAATCCCTCAAAATCATAGGAAAGCTCTCCTCGTCTCACACGAAGAGGGTATTTCAATGTCACACGGACATCACTGGCAGTGATTGTTGTCTGCGAATCAATTGCGCCTAGTTCTTCGATCTCGTATCCCTGTTCTACAAATTCAGATAAAGACATCAAGCATTCCCTGACATTCGCTTCAACATAAGCATCGACCATATCCTGGATCTGTATCCCTGTAGGCGCTTTTCCAGAGAATAAACAATTAATGCAGGTGTTAGGGCTCTTAAGGTAGTGCCAGTACGGAACCTTAAGTCCGCCTGGTGTGAACTCAACACCGTCGGATTCAGTTGGATCATAAGTGAAATCAAAGACAGTCCCTCCTGTCAGTTGAGGATCATCAAGAGATATCCATCCTCCCTGTCGTCCCATGAGTTCAAGCGCTTCCCTGCTTGTCCGTCTTCCGCACTCCTCGACAAACAATGATACTGGCTGCAGCTGTACAGGTCCGACAACCACACGCTCCTTTGCTCTTTCTGTTACTTTTGAAGGTCCTGTCAGGACAAAGTAAAGCACAATCGCTGCTACAATAACAAGAATGATTCCAATGATTATGTATATCGTTACTTGCCCCTTCCTGTTGTATCTGTCAGGCACAGAACAAGAACTAAGATGTTCTCTAGCACCCCTTCTCATGTTCTATCAATTGGAGGAATTCCCCCTTTATAAATGTATCTATTATTTTATATATGATGTTTATAAATGAACGCAGAATTTACTGTATTCGGGCCCCATCACCAACTTTCTCTACAGAAAGGTCCTCTTTTTCTGTTGCAAGTGCATTGCCATCAAACATAACCTTGCCATCTTTGACAGACATCTTCAACTTGGCAAACTGGTCTATTGTCATTTCAGTTTCAGGACTCTGTGATTTGCCTTTCAAACTTACTTTATCGCCAGGCGCAGAGTTCGGTGCTACAACAAGTCCAGCGTTCTTGCCATTGCTTTCCTCAACACCTGCAAGCAGCATTCCGTTCGACTCTTCACCGCGAAGCACTGCAGGCTTCAGATTTGCAATTACAATAATATTTTTGCCAATCAACTCTTCTGGAGAATAATGCCCTTTCATTCCAGCGACAATCTGTCTTTTTCCAAGCTCTCCGAGATCGATCTGCATCACAAACAATTTATCAGCCTTTGGATGATCCTTGACCTCAAGTACTTTAGCGACTCTGAGATCAAACTTTTTGAAAAGTGTTTCATCTTTTTCTTTTTCTTTCTCCTCTTCCAAGGGTTTTGCTCCAGTCTTCTGTCTGTTTTCTTCAACTTTCTTCTGCACAACTTCCACGTCGATATTGTCAAACAGATGTTCTGGCTCCTCGACTTTTTCAGGGACATCATCTATATTTTCCCACGAGAGATCATCAACATTCAATAATTTCTGCAGTTTTTCAGTCGCTTCTGGAAGATATGGATGCAGAAGCACAGATAAAACTTTCAACAGCTGCGCGCAAACACGCAATGTTGGCCTGTTATCCTCGTTCTTCCACGGCTCTTTTGACTGCAGGTATTCATTTCCAGCCTTTGACAGCAGCATAATCTCGTCGAGCGGCTCTCGGATCTTTCCTAGTTTGATCAACTGTTCGACTTTCTCTTTACATCTCTTGATTTTTAGCAATAATTCTTTGTCATCTGCAAGTACAGCCTCGTATTCTGGAACTTTTCCATCGTAATACTTATTCAGCAAATTAATTACACGATTTACAAAATTAGAAAAGTTCGCTACCAGCTCGGTATTGACCTTCTCTGCAAAATCTTTCCAGGAAAAATCAGTATCCTTATTCTCAGGGTAAATACGATACAAATAATATCTCCAGATGTCATACGACGGGACAGTATCGACAATCTCATTAAGCCAGACACCTATACCTCGTGTTTTTGAGAACTGTTTTCCGCCAAAACCGAGATACTCATTTGATACGATTATATCTGGAACATTAAGGTCGCCGTGTGCAAGCAGGAGCGACGGCAAAATAATTGTATGGAATGGGATATTGTCCTTGCCCAAACAGAAGTATGATTTCTCGATAGGCTCCTGCCAGAACTCCTTGAATTTCCCTCGCTGGACAACAGTTGACAGATAACCAAGAACAGCCTCTGCCCAGACATAGATGCATTTATCCTGCAAGCCAGGGAAAGGTGCTGGTATTCCCCACGAGAGATCACGAGTTATGGGCCGCTGGTTAAGTCCTTCTTCAAACCATCTCTCTGTGAAATGCACGACGCGGGACTGCCATTCTGGCTCTTTTGATTGCACATATTTTTTCAGGTCCGGAACCAGTCTTGGAAGATCAAAGTACCCTGTTTTAGTATCCTTGAATATAGGTTTGGCGCCGCACTCAGAACATTTTGGATCGATCAGATCAGTCGGATCCAGAATCCGCCCGCATTCATCGCACTGGTTTCCTAGTGCTTTGTCATTCTCGCAGTGCGGACATTTGCCGACCACAAAACGATCAGGCAGAAACTTTTTGCATCCTTCACAGTAAGGAAGAGTCTCATCCTTCACAATGATAAACCCCTTGTCCCACAAGACCTTGTAGAAGTCCTGCACAAACTTTATGTGTGTTGGATGTGTTGTATAAGAATAATTTGTGAAACTGAAATTAAGTTTGTTAAGTATTACATCTGACACGATCTTATGGTTCCTGTCAACCAGTTCTTTTGGAGTTATCCCTAGTTTTTTCGCTTCAAATTCCATCTGCGCGCCGTGCTGGTCGCTTCCTGAGACCATCTCTACTTCATACCCCAGCTGCCGGTAAAAACGGGCGATCACATCAGCTGAGAGCATGCAGATAACATTCCCCAAGTGCGAGACCGCATGAACATACGGCCACGCTGCGCATACTAATACTCTCTTTGCCATATACATGAAAATAAAAGAAATCGTATATAAAGGTTGCTATCTACACTTCAAACGGATACTCTTTCTTAATCTCTTTTCCGTCAATGTCAATGACACGGATTACTGTCCCTTTTCTTTTTGCCTGAAGCCTTGCAGCCAATGGATCTTTTGCAGCAAGTTTCTCATCAAGGATTATTTTTTCAACTTTATAGGTATGCTTGATCACAACAGACTTGAAGTCAGAGACCCCGCAGTCGAACAGAAATTCGTCAATAAAAGCTTTAAGATGATCAACAGGGATGACTGCTGAAACAAACTTGTCAGACGGACTTCCGATCTTGGGTGTTTCTTTTTTCTTCATCTTAACAATATAATTTCCGCATTTTAGATCAAGCATGAGATAAAAATCATAGACCTGGTTGATCATCTTCCGCACAGTGTCAGCAGGAAGTGTAGTTTTAATCTCATATTTGCTTCCTTTTTTTCCGAACCGCCTCTTCTCTTCAAAATCAACACCAAGTTTCTTCAGTTCAGGACCGACATCTCGCGTTGTAGGAATAGTTCCGTTAACACTCACAACACCTGAGCAGAAAGATGCTACAAACTTTAGCAGGACATTGCACCACTCGAAACCGCCCCAGATCTTGATGTTCTTTCCGATTTTTTTTACAATGAAGTCCTCTTTGACAAACTCTCCTGGACCGTAACGTACAAAAGCATTATGAGTATAAGAATCAGTTTTTTTGTTAGCAATCTGTTTTATGAAGTTCATGATATCACCTTTATTATTAAGATAGAGTTCCTGCTTTTAATTCTTTTGTTTTGATTTAAATAGAAGCTTCTTCAGCTCCTTCTCAAGTATCTGGACAGCCTTTTTATCGAACTTTGGGATTTCTTTGCACTCTTGCTTCAGGAAACTTTCAAGATACTTGTCAAACATAGGGATGTTGTCTATGATCTGCTTCTCTCTACCGCTTTTCTTAAGTTCGATTATCTTCAAAATTCTGTCTCGTATATTTTTTGGAAGAAAATCAGCTTTCTTTACAGTATCAGTGAAGTCGATAGGCGGGACCTTTCCAGTTTTCTGGACATAAGTCGCATTAACCAGACCGCGAAGGGCATAAAGATATTTCTTGTAGCTGACAAGTGTTTTTGATTTTATGTATTTCTGATAGTTTTGCCTGCACAAGCTTTGGTAGTGATAAAACAATGATATCTTCTTGAAACATTTGAATGCAAAGTCCCTGAACTTAAGATTCTGTTTTCCATAGTAAACAATATCCGACTTCAGCCACTCGATAGCAGTAGGATTTGAATTGATAAGCAGCCTAAGATATTTGAAAACATCAAAACCAACAATATCAATGAAACATCCCTGTGCAGCATGCGGTTTTCCTTCTTGGTCATAGTATTTTTCGATCACATCTTTCGGCTGGGACAATGAGATATATTTTTCCATTGGATGATGATATACAAACCGGACGTCATAGTCGCTGTCTTCTGATTCCATCCTCCACGCCCTGCTTCCGTTCTCGACTGCAAAAAGTATCTTGATTCCTTTTTCTTTCTCTATCTGCTTGCACAGCTTTGTTATCAGTGGAGCTTTCGGAACATTCGCTTTTGTCATATCATCCTCTTGACCTCAATGGAGATCGCATCTTTATTAACTTTATTGTATCGAGGACATTTTACATATTCATAACCATTTGCTTCACAGTACTCGATTATCTTTTTCATCTCTTCCTCAGTTTCAAACTCAACAACAACACATATTCCGTTCGATTCAGGATACAGTATTTTGAAATCCTTAAGGTCAGATTTGATCTTATTGCAGTGCCGCCTGAACAAACTGTACCTGTCAGGAAGCCTGTCAAGTTTCCGCATCAAGAGTTCTACCATTGAAGGCTCAAGATCTATTGTGAACTGTTCAAACATTGTTGACGCAAGTTCCCAGATCTCTTTATTGTTTGTCGCGAAAAATCCTCCATGACCAAGATCGACCGGTTTCCACTCGCTGAAACTTCCAACCACAATGTCAGCGCCTGACATCTGCACATCAGCATTGCCAATGCTTCCAGACGCATCCAAAATAAAGAATGTTGTATTGCTACGCACCATCTTCAAGTCGTGCTGGACAAAATAACCTCCCGGCTGGGTCACGATATATGCTTTTGATTTGTCTCCGTCAAAAGATTCCTGTGTGATCATCGCATCTTTAGTAGGATACTCTTCAAATCTAAGACCAAGTTTTGCAGGATAATCCTTGTACTTGAACCATCCTCCCTGGTCAGGGATACGCAGAGTATAGCCCATTGCATTGACTACATAAAACGCAGCATAGATCGCATTATTCCCTCTCTGCAATAGTTTAATGTGTTCGCATCCAGTAAGCTTTTTCAGTTTTTCAATTACCTTTTCCATTTTTCAAACCGACTCTACTTATCTGCTTTCTTGAATTTAGCGACAAAAAATCCTTCTGTATCATTGTCCTGCGGCCAGATACGAAGAGCTTTCTTGACATCAGGGTGATATTTTTCGCCTTCAAATTCCAGAACAGGCGGGCTTCTCTTGATCTCTAGAAGTATATTCTGTATCTTCATATCTGGAAATTTCTTCAATATATGTGAGACAACACCTTCATCCTCTTCTGGCTCGCACGAACATGTTGAATATACCATTGTACCGCCAGGCTTCAGCATTGAATAAGCTGTCTCTGC
>JAHWHI010000079.1 GCA_019323355.1 Candidatus Woesearchaeota archaeon
ACTGACACGTGGATGAACATGGAGTTCTTTGAAGAGGGAAAAGTAAAGCCAAAGTTCAAGAAAGAATACGAAAGGAGAAAGAAAGTTTTCATGCCTTTCCAGCTGAATGCTAAACTGATCAACACATATTGCCCAAAAGCCAAGATCATGCACTGCATGCCTTGTCATATTGGATATGAAATTACCAGAGACGCTGTCGACCACAAGAATTCTGTGATCTTTGACCAGGCAGAGAACAGGCTGCACATGCAGAAAGCGATGATACTGTGGTTGCTTAATAAAAAAGCAACATAAGATTTATATATTGACATTTCTTCTATTTTTGTATGAGAGTGCCAACAGATGAGGAAACATTGGAATACAGATCAACGTATACTTTTCCAGTTCCATTGGATGAAACAGGGTTTGATGCAATGCTTCGTTATGTTGCTAGAAACATGCCGGCTAGAGTCAGAGTGCTGAAGGAGGTTTTGGAAGATATCGATCCCTTAAGCCAGAAGCCGATTGTCAGAGAAAACAGATCGATGGGAAAATATTCTGTCAGGATAGGACCTGAAAATCTAAGGGAAGTATGCTTCAAATCAGAAGGAAAACTTTGTGAAGATCTGGATAAGGATTTAGAATGGCATGAATTTTCTTCGATTACTTTTGATACTGTTCCAGGATGGAGACTTGAAGCTTATAAGTCCTGCGGAGACTTTGATTCCTGGCTGGCTATCAGAAACGCAATTTACGCTTTTTTTCTGGATCAGAAAAGTGAATAAATTGTTATAAACCTTTTAGTTAGATTTTTATATTGATTATATTCTGAGCAATTATGAAGTTAATAGAGCTGACAAGAGATATTTTTCATGTGATGTTTCCGACGCAATTGGAGCTCACGTCTACTCTCTTAAGATTCCAGGAATATTTTGAAGGCCAGGAGTTCAAAGGAAAAATATTTACACTTGAAGAATACAAAGAATGGTATGTTGCTAATTCAGTAATGGGCAAAAAGACAGGAATGTTCACCTACTATGAAGACTGGTCAGGCTTTAATTTTCCATCGGATACTTTAGGGCCTTTTTATGACGGCAAGTTTGATCCTTTGTCAGACGCAGAATCACATTTCTTAAATCTTTTCAGGGGAAAACGAGGGAAGAAATTTTACATAATCGGAACCCATTCTGAAACAGACACGCCTGTAGAGGATTTCAGGCACGAATGCGCGCATGCGCTTTTTTTTCTAAATGAGAGCTACAAAATGAGAGCTATCGGAATTCTATTGCGGGTTCCAGAAGGGATAAGGGCAGATATAAACAGATATCTACACAAATCAACATACTGTCCTTCTGTCTGGCTTGATGAAGCCCACGCACATATCCTGGCAGATCTTGAAGAGCTGGACGTAGAAGGGATTGACATCGAGCCTTTGAGGCCTTTTCATTATCAACTGAATGTCCTGTTCAGTGAATTCATGTCAACAAATTAATCACAAAATATTTAAACCCGGACTTTCTATTGCTTTCTATGAGGAAATCTGTAAGAAAAGGCCTTGGGTTTGGACTTACTTCAGGTATAATCACAACATTAGGCCTGATTGTTGGATTGCATTCAAGTACCCATTCTAAAAGTATTGTCATAGGAGGGATTTTGATCATTGCGATTGCAGATGCACTTTCAGACGCATTAGGGATACATATCTCAGAAGAGGCTGAGTGCAAGAATTCCAGAAAAGCGATTTGGGAATCTACTGTGTCAACATTCATTGCAAAATTTTTCTTTGCATTGACATTCATAGTACCTATTCTTCTGTTCGATCTATACTATGCGATTGTTATCAGCATTTTCTGGGGTCTTGCACTGATCGCTGGATTCAGCTATTATATCTGTGCAAAACAAAATCTAAAACCGTATAGGGCAATGTTGGAACATATAATTATTGCAATAGTCGTCATAATCGCAACACATTATGTAGGGCATTGGGTGTCTTCAATATTTGTTTAGAATTCTACCGGATATATCTAAAAGTTGGATGGCCTTTTCTCAGAACGCCAAGCTCTTCGCATTTCGCTCTGTGAGGTTCTTTTAGCTTTTGTAACAGAACTGGATCTGCAACAACAATGTTATGGTCGATCCTTTGATGGTATCCGTTTCCAGCAAAATGCATCAGGTCCATCCCTCTTCTTTTCCGCGATTTTATGATTCGGTGGATCATATTTATGGTTCTAGCATGTCTTTTCTTTTTTGGGAAACTTGGATTAATGTTCTGCGGAGCGTACATGAATACTGCTGAAGAGTTCTCGATGATTGGACCAAGCCATACTAGCAATCCGTCTTC
>JAHWHI010000080.1 GCA_019323355.1 Candidatus Woesearchaeota archaeon
ATCTTTGGCGGAACTTCTGGTGCCAAGGGGTAATCTCCTTGGAGTCTGTGGAGTTTTTCAATGTGCGCCACATTTTTTCCCTGGGCACTTTGAATTAATTTTAGAGTTTCCAGTGCTCCAAAATACAGCATATTTGCAAGAACGATTCTTCCATCTTTTGGGATATCCCTTTCCCGAATGACTGAAGCGTACGCGCTGGAATTATCTGCTCCAAACACAAGATGGACCTGTTCTCTTTCTTTACTAAACAATTCCGGCCTGTAGATCCTTGAGAATTCTCTTTGAAAAATATAAACATCAGGCGGAGCAATAATATTCAAGCCTTCTTTTCTTAGTTTTGAATCCAGATGGAATATCTTTTCGCCCGATTTCCAGTTCTTTGTCTCTTCTTCGAATTCAATCGCAGGCTCAAACCCGTATCTTGGAAGCATTGCTTTGGTTATTGACATAAATATTCGAATTTTCAGACGAATATATAAACATTTGGACCTTATAAATTATATAAATAAAAAGATGATAAGTTTATAAAATCCTAATTGTTCAGGCGAGTTATGGGGTTGTTGGAACGGATTGATGAGATAGAGAATAGATTCTATTCTATGATCACAGAAGACAGATTAGAAGAGGCAGCGCAATTAGTGTTTGACAATGCTGACGAAGCTATTGCTCTTGCTAAAACATTCATCCCTGACAAAGCAGAATTTCCTCTGCGTTTGAAATTCGGTGCAAACTGGCCTTGCGGAAGCGGTTGTTATTATAGTAAAGAGGATCAACGAAGAAAGGAAATTATACGCGAGAAAATCTTCGGGTGGGAGTATGAATTATTGTCAGCACAAAATAAAAGACGGGTTAAGAGGCTGTTTGATGAAGCTAAGCCAAAGCTTGAGAAGGTATATGGCAAACCATTTTCATGCAGAGAGGAGCTTGCAGTACTCAACGGCCTGTTCAAAATTCGATCTGAATTAATAGAAAAAATAGTACAGTTGAAGAATACTTGTTCTAGGTTAGAACTGTTCAATCACACTGCAGAAAGACATCCAGGTGTTGGCTGGGAAGAGACAAGGGATATCTGGAGAAGCGAACAGTATCGAAGTAAAATTGTAGAAGCAGCTGCGGGTCTTGTAGGAATATTGAAAGATGTGCAGAATCCTATGGATTTCATCTGGTTCACTGGCAGTCTTATCTCAAAAGGCGGTGAACCTATGAGACATGATGTCGGAGACAGTCTTCTCTATTCGCATGGACACTGGAGCATAAAATTAAAAGACCTTAGAAATCATAGAGGGATGTTTGCTAACGAACATATGTATGATACTTTCGCAGCGATCGTCCTCGCTGGAAAAGCTGGAAACCTTGATTTCAGGCGGGCTTTGAATCTTACAAAGTTTTCATATGCAGAACAGATAGGGATACAGATAGAACGTGACGAGGATTTTACTTATCGATGGTTTTGGGCAGATCACGCAAGACTTCCTCAGGCAGTCAAAGGACATGTCGACGAGGCGTTGAAAAGACATTACTGGAACAGGATGCCGGGCGACCATTGCTCGAAGTTTATGGATTGGTTCTCTAAAATTTTACTGAAGCGATGGGAAGCGACTGCTGTCGACCACGAGAGATGGTTCTCTTATCATTATCCGAATGACAGGGATATTAGTCTGATAAACTTTTTTTATCATATCCGCGACGGAAAAGAACCAAATGAACACAAAGACGAAAGAGCTTCTAAGGGAAGATTGCCCGCTGTGCTCCGCCTGCTTGTAGAGGACAGTGTGATCAAAGAAGAAGACATACAACCTCCTTTGAAAAAGACATACCTTCTTCCCAACCAGCTTCTGAGTTCGAGGAAGAAGCTACTGACAGACGGAGGGCCAAGGCTTGAAAGTCTATTCGAGTTCAAGCCAAAACAAAAACCAAAGATGATTGCAACGAGCGTCAATCCAAGAAAACTTCTTCCGGATTTCTCGAGCAAGAATCTTCCTGTTAAGAGAGATGATTTTGCGCAGCTAGCAATGGTCCTGGATCCCGGCAAAGAATATTATGTACTTTACAAAGGCAACCATACTCTTTTTTTAGCAGCCAATGATGAATTTCCGAGCGGAGCTCCTGCATTTCATGACATCCGCCGTCTTACCTTGATTCCAGAAGGCGCAGAACCAGAGCAAGGTTTTGAAAGCTCTGTTGTCGAGATAAAAGGCCAGAAGTTTCTTGTCAGGAATATCAGGAGCCATGATCTAGAAAAAAGATTAAGAGAGACAATGTGGAGCACGCACGCTGACTTGGTGGCTGCAAAATGCTATACTTTTGTCGTCGACTGCACTCCAGAAGAGTTTGCGCATAAATACATGAAAGACATGCTCGCGCATGTCCAGTTCTTTGGTCCAGGATACACGATGTTTGATGCTAGCCATCTGGCAAAGATCGACGAGCTTCTTGAGCAGAAGGTGACAGAGGTTGATATTGCTCTTGGATGGACAGGAAAGATTCACTTTAGAACGTTTGAAGTTGCAAATAAATTCGCATTCCAAATAATATGCACGAACGAGTGGCATTACGAGGAAAATGTATGGATAGCATACACTGTCAAAGGATACGTCGAGGACGTCGGTCTAGGAATACATGCAGAAGTTGATATCGACGAGCACGGAAGGGCAGAGGTCAAGAGAAAATTAGAAGACAGGGCTTTCTTCAGGGAGAATATCGAATGGGTGAAAGAACAATTGAAAGGACCTAGGCTTCTTGAGCTTTTTTTGAGGCTTGACCAGCACGAAAAATATAATAGCTATCGTGTTGGGAAATCTTACAAACCGTGCGAGCACTGCGGGCAGGATTACATAGACGGAGGTTATTATTTGAAACGAGAAGAGCAGTGGATTGATCATGTTTGGGGAAAGGATATGCATGCACTTTCGTGCCATCCAGAGACTTATGTCGAAAGATGGGGAACTTTGAGAAAGATTGTACGAATGATCAAGGATGCGAATGAAGTAGAGAATCCTGTCAAGCCCATAATATTTGAATATCCTGAACTGATGCCTGAGTTCGAGGCTTTTGCTTTAGCCTATGATGCAGAGATGTCAGCAGGTGCTAAAGGCTATGCTTTTTGGGAGAGCACGTGCGGAGGGATCAATGCTGAAGAAGAAGAGCTTGAGGATAATGAAGAGTTGAGAAAATTATGCGAGGAAGAGCGCAGGCTAAACCATAACGAATGGGAAGCTATGGCAAGATGTGCAGAAGCATTGGAAGCTCTGCAGGCAAAGTATGATTCTATCCAAAGAGAAGGAAAGATTGAAGTTCCAACAGATGAAGATTGGAAGGTAAAATATTTCTGGGCGACACAGGTGTTTTATCTGCAATTATACAAATTATGCCAGCATAAGTTGCTGACAGATAACCAGCATGGTGTAAATGTAAGCAATCTTCCTACGGGCTTACGCAAAGGATAAAAAAATTTATTCCTCTTCTTCTTCCTCTGGGAAAGGTTTTCTTCCAGGCTTTGGGACTTCAAATGGAAACATTGCCCATGGCTTTTTTCCTTTGATGACCAGTGTTTCTTTCTCTTCAACAAGTGGAATCGGCCTTTTCTTTAGTTTTGTTTTTCTTACCATAAGTATCACCTCTGATACAGTATAAGTAGCTTATTTCATATTTAAGCTTATCTTTTCATAAAGCTTATATATGATATGTTTCTCTCTTTTGGCATGAACAAGGGGGTTACAGCTTTATTGTTGATTCTGATGCTAGCTTTTGTCATAGGATGCTCTAATAGCGAGCCTGAAGATGTGACTGCCAAGGCTGTGCAACAAGTAGAAGATAATCCTGTTCAGGAGGTAAAGGAGATGTCAACAACTATCAAGATCCATACAAATCACGGAGATATGACTTTCAGATTATATGATGCAGAGGCACCGAAGACTGTTGAGAATTTCAAGAAACTCATCAAAGACGGTTTCTATGACGGACTGGTTTTCCACAGGATAATTCCAAATTTCATGATACAGGGCGGATGCCCGAAAGGCGATGGCACAGGAGGGCCTGGATATAATATTCCTGATGAGTTCTCTCCTGCACTAAAGCATGATAGAAAAGGGATCCTGTCGATGGCAAATGCAGGCCCTAATACAGGAGGTTCACAATTCTTTATCACTCTGGTTCCAACACCATGGCTAGACAATCATCATTCTATCTTTGGCGAGCTCATTGAAGGAGAAAAAGTCCTTGACGAGATCGGAAGTGTGGAGACAGGTGCAATGGATCGTCCTAAAGAACCTGTTGTGATGGAGAAAGTAGAGATTCTTGCAGAATAAAAAAAGAAAATTAAAAAGAAGTTATTCCCAAAGCACTCAGTAAAATCAGCAGTGCCAAAAGGAAAAAAATGATGTCTTCTGCCAGAGATTTCCAGGTAATTGGTATCTTGAACTTTGCTCCCAGACATCCGCAGTTTTTCAG
>JAHWHI010000081.1 GCA_019323355.1 Candidatus Woesearchaeota archaeon
CCTGGCGCAGTAGCTCCTGTTGCAGACATCATCTTTAACAGAGAACTTTTTCCAATTCCGGGGATACCTCTTATCTCTATGTTTCCAGCAGCATGTTGTCTTAATATTGCTTCAAATTCTTGGATTATTCTTTGGCTAGCGTCTTTATTAGAATAAACAACCTTCTCTTCAAGACCTTTGTTATTCCGTAAATCTAAGATAATCTCGTCAAGACCAGATTCCGCTGTCAAAACATCCCATTCTGCCACTAGTTCCTCCAATCTCTTAAGATCTTTACCAAGATAGGGCATTCCTGATTGCGCGCGGCTAATCTCCTTGGATATCTTCGTATAGACATCTCCCATCTCTTCTTCTATGATTGCAATGGATTTCTTTACTTGTGTTTGTTCAGTCGGTTGTATTGGTGGCCACACTTTGGGTTTACCAGCTGCTTTCCAAGCATCAATACCAAACTGTCCGCTTCTTATTGAAGGTGAATTGTCAACAACAACAACTTCTGGATTTGCATTATCCTGGTTGACAATCAGATAATAGTAAGCCTGGTAAGCAGGCATCAACAATACTTTAGCAACTTCTGGCCTTCCGCGCATCTCAATGCTTTCCAGATTGGTCAGATCATCAATCCATACTTTGAGCACAGCAGTATAATCAATTCTGCTTGCCCTTGGACCTTCGACAGGATTTTCCAGTATATCTGTTGGAGATCCTCGTAAGTACAGACCTTCGATGACAAACATATCAATGTCAGATATTCTGTCAGGATATTTTGTTTCAAACGCATTGCTTATGAATTGATCTACTTTCTGTGAATATGCTGGATCAGTTATAGGAATATCTCTCAATTGTCTATAGACCTTTTCATCGCTGAACATCCTAAGATAATCTGCAAAGCTTCTTGCGTTTGCATTCGCTGGATCCATGTCTTCCTCTAGAAGATTTAATATGCTTCTGTCTCTTCTTCTTTCACGCTCTGACCTTTTGATATTAGAGACAAGATAGTGCTGTTCTTGGACATATTCTGAAAATTGATCAAGTAGCTTTTGCTCATCTTCATTCAGCTCATTCAAAGGTGTTAATATCAGCAACTCATTCTCCCTGCCAGGCTCAAGCCTAGGCTGGGTCATTATTTGTCTGACGTATTCGATATTGTTCACAAAATAATCAACATGGAAAAGAAGTATTTTGTCTTTAGAGACAATTACATTTCCGTTTTCATCTAACAATCCATTTTCAGCGATTTGATTTGCGTAATAGCTTTTTCCAGAGCCCGGAGCACCGCCAACACCAAGATAGACTCTGTCTTCTAAGCCTTTTCTAGGCTTTGCTTCAATCTCACGTAACCTTGATTTGACTTTCTTGATTAGTTCAATCATTCCCTCTTTTACAGAGACTGGCATTTTTCCTGGTACTCTCAATGGCCTGTATCTTACAGTAACTTCGTGCATCTCCCCTTTCACAGGGAAAGTTCCAGTGAATTGTATTTCTGTTGTTGTATGACGGAAAATACGAAGAATACCTTCTCTCTGTGTGATACCCAATTCTTCGCTTCCTTCCTTCACTCTCTCAAGTCTTACTTCTATATCCTTCATGAAATCAGCATTATCAAAATTTTCATCTATCAATCCTTGAGCTTCAGCAAAAATCAATGCAAATACATCTTTTAGATAGTTTGTATATTCAATAGAAGAATACCTTCCTTTTGTGATAGCGCTTATGACTTCCTTAGCTTTATATTGCCCCATCCGTTGCTCATATGTTGGAGTTATCAATTCATCAAGATCAACAACCTTTGTTTCGATAACAGGGGCTACTGGCACTGCAGGAGCTTCTTCAAATCCAACAGCAGTTTCTTCAACAGTAACCGCAGGCTCTGCCACCTCAGCCATTGTTGCTTGGATTATCTGATCAACAAAATTAGCTCCAAAGTTCTGCTCAAGTTCAGACATCCTGTTATTTATTATTCCATTCAGTTCTTCCATCATCTCAGGTGTCACAGCGATCATAGCAGTGGCTGCAGCAGGAAGCCTTTCTTCTGCAGCAAATAACTGTTGAAGCGATAGTCCGCGAAGATCATCAAGAGCCAGTTTTGTTTCAATAATATGAGGTGCAAGCGCACGCAACACATTGTTTTTAATTTCTCTATCAACAATCTCTTTATTATTGAATAACAATCTTCCTGTTTCAATATTATATACAAATGTTCTTTGGATTCCATTAACATCTGCGACAGCTACATTCAGGCTGAATCCAACATAATTAGCTGTCTGCGCATCTGCAAAGCTGGCCTTGTCAAACAGATAATCTCCAAACACAGCAAGCTTCTTCAGATCTTCAGCAAAGACTTCATTCAGCTTTTCCAGATCATATTTACCAGCCACAAAGTTCCAGAACCTCTGTTCCTCTGCTTGTCTCATTGGATTTGTTTGAGATACTCTTCGAGATATCAATTGTTGGACAACAGGTGTAGCACTGTTTATTCTGTTTTCTCCTAGTTGTGTTGGAAGGAATGTAAACCTTCGTGTACCTTCTTGAGTTTCAGTGGCAGTCAATGTCCTGAATTCATTTCTCAGCAGGAATTCTTTGAATCTTGCAGCACCCAACTTTCCAGCAATATACGCAAGAACTTCACGTTCAATGTCACGCAATGCAATGTCTAACATCTCTTTGTCAGCGCCTTTCAGGCTGTTCAAGATAGTGTTTCCAGCACCAATATCAAACACCGCTTCGTTCATGAATGCTGATTTACTTACAGAGATCATCCGTAAGTTCTCTTGTACTGAACGTAATGCAGCTATCTGTCCTTCTGTTATTATTCCATATCTGCTGTAATCCTCAATCCGGACTGCTTTTGCACGCTGTTCATTGAAATCAATCAGGGCTTCAATATCTTCAACAACCTTTCCTATTAAATCTAAGAATTCATCAACATGTGCTATTGGTTTCTCAACATCCGCCAACCTTTCATTCAACATATTATTTACCGTATTCGATATCGCTTGTCTGCTCACAACATCTTTTCTGAATTCAGATTGAAGTGCGATCAGTATCGCAATCCTCACACGATCATCAATATCTTTTGCAGCCAAGGTAGGAAGCTTGTTGATAAATGTGAACATATCATCTTTGGTTTCAAAACCTTCTCTCAGGATATAAACTACACCAACTTTCTCAAATCCAGTTATGCCTGCGATCGGATGGTTTTCATAACCCTCGTAATAAGTATCTTCCTCTCTCGAACGTGCAAACTTGAACTCATTGCCAAGTGTTTCAGCAGCAGGGCTCTGTGCAAGTGCTTGCTTAGCTTCCTCTGTCAGCTTAGCTATTGTCGACTCTTCACCGATCTTCTTCAGGAACTCTTCTGGAGTATAAGCTCTCAAGGTTTCATCAGCACCCATTCTGCCTGTCATGACATCTTTGTTCTCATCCAGGAATTCTACTTTTCCGTTCTGGAATCTCATATCAGTAGCGTCGTTATAGGATTCAAAGAGGAACGCTTTCTTGAACCTTTCAAGGTTTGATTTTCTCGTCACAGAATTTGGAGAGATTGCCTTGCTCCAGATATCTTCTGGTGAGACAGTTACTTCAGCTGGCGGCGCTTCAGCAGGCTTCTCAATAGGCTTTTCAGCTGGCTTCTCGATAGGAGCAAACTCTTCATCTGGTCTTTGGATAATGCTTTTCATCTCAGCCTCTTCCTTGATCAGCCTGAAGAAATCTCTTGGGGTCATAGTCTTTGAGACAATATTTCCATTTCCATCCACGAATTCTAGCCTGCCGTCAGCATATCTAATATCAACAGCACTATCGTATTCCATTATTGTTGCGAACTGGATCTCATTGATGAACCTTGTCTTGTCGCTCGAGATAACGCGCCACATTTTCTCATTTGCAGTCAAAGGAGCAACTCTTTCTTCCTCCATTTTCTCCACAACAGCAACAACCTGTACAGGAGCGCCATAATCCCTTACAAGCTCTTCAAATATCTTGTCCAAAGATTCTTTGAACATGAATGTCACACTTTTCTTAGGATCGTCCTTGAATCTGTTCCATACTTCAGGGTTGCTTTCAATAAATGCTTTGACTGATTCTATATCAGCTTCAAATTCTGCTAAGCTCAGCCTAAATTTCTTAGATCGCTCTTCATATTCAACTGCTTCTCCAACATATGAGTATTGATAAACTTTTGAAAACAAGCCATACCTGGACATTCCAATTACTTTTGTGATCAAGTCCCAATTCTCGGCATTCTCTGCTTCTAACTGTGCAAACCTGGCTACTTCCGCTTGGAGCTGTCTTTCTTTCTCAGCCTTATCTCTTTCTTTTCTCTGCCTTTCTGCTCTCTTGGCTTCCTGCTTTCTCTTTTCTTCAAGTCTTTGTGAAGCAAGCTCGCTTCGTATTTCCCTTAATACTGGATAAGTATTCTTGAACTCTCGCTGTTCCTCAGTTGAGAATTGTGTGATGAATAGATTTAATAGCTCTAATTCCTCTCTGCTTACTTTCTCAGTATTAGGATATCCTATAGCATCTTCAGGCAATTCTCCACTGTAGACATAACCTGCTTCACGGCCGTCTTTGTCCATCTGTCCTGCTATTGTTATGACCTGATCTTCATCAAAGAACGCTTCTGAAACAACCTGAGGCTCTCCGTCAACCATCCTGAAAGTATACAATCTAACTTTTCTCTGCCCTGTTTGCGGATCAATGATCAATTCATGACCGACATTGTTTATTACCGGAAGTCCTTTCGGTCTTGCTGCAACAGTAGCGTGCGAACTTCTTCCTCCAGTTAGGACAATGACCCCTCCAACTTTTTCATGCTGTACTAATTTTTCATGATCTGGAAGGCTTTCTCCAGTCACAAGAATAACCTCTCCTTTTCCATATTTTTCCATCTCTGCTTCAAAATTCGCTTCAAACTCAGGCGTTAACACTCTAATCCTTCCAGATGTGACTCCAGGAATTCCATGTTCAGCAGTTATAGCTGGAGCATTGTCTTCAAGATAATCATCTTTTATCTCTAGACTCAAGATCTCTTTTGTTCTTCCAGAAACTATATTACTCAATTGCTCGGGACTGATTTCTCCATTTTTTCTTCTGGAGTAAGCAAACATAAGCTCAGCTCTTGGAGTAAGTTTAGCAGCTCTTGTCTGCAAGACATATAATCTTCCATTTTCTATTGTGAATTCAATATCCTGAGGAGTTTTATAATGTGCCTGAAGGAATCTTGCCATTTCTTCCAATCTGTTGTATATCTCAGGATACTTTTGCTTTAGCACAATTATTTTCGCAACATCTCCTTCTTCACCAGCAACAACATCTTCTCCCTGACCCATCTCAGAATAATCTCCAAATAGTGTCCTTTCTCCAGTTTCAGGGTCTACAGAATAAAGTTTTCCAGTATTAGGATCAATGGTATGAAGAACACCTGATCCGCTTTCCTCATTCAAGTTTCCGAACTTCATCTCCTGAACTGTGACAGCTGTTCCAAGAACGCCTTCGAATATCTTAGGGTTTCTCGCTCGGAGACTTTGCGCTTTTGGTCCATGGAAGGAATTGTAAACTGCATCTACAGCCAAACGCAAGATAAGGTTCATATTTCCTGTTTTCAATGCATCTACAACATCCTGCCGTCCTTCAGAGACATAGATTTGTTTATAGCTTTCTATCAATTGCTCAAGCTCGGAATTAGTGAATTGGGCTAATTCTTTTCTTCCTCCAATTCTTTGGATAGCGTCATCGAATTTGGCCTTGTCCATCTCTAATGCAACACGTCCGAAAGATTCCAGGAATCTTCTGTAGCTGTCAAGGGCAACCTGTCTGCTCTCTGTTTCTGACAACCTGAACTCTTTCATGAAGTAATTGACAAAACTGTCAAGAGAAGCGTCATTGAATCCGACATCCAATATTGTTTCCATTAAACCAGGCATACTTATCTCAGCACCGCTACGTACAGAAACAGCAAGTGGCGTTTCAGGATCATTGAATCTTTTGTTTGTTGTATCTGCAGATTCAAGTATAGATATTGCTTCGTCAACAAGGTTATTCATCTCCCTGCTTTCTTCAGGTGTTAATTCACGGTCCCTGGCTGTATAATATAATTCCTGTAATCTTGCACTGAAGACAACAGCTGGAGGTACTGGTAATCCAAGATTTACCATCTCTGCCAACTTCTTTGCTTTATTGCCAACATACTTGGAGAATCCGCCTATATCTGGAATATCAGTCTCGCCAGCTTTGTTAACAACAAATAGATTTTGCCCAGCTTTCTCTGCGATTCCAGAGTTTGCCACAATCTCTCGCTGGTATTCTGCAAACTTCTCAAGCTGTTCAACAGTGAATATATATGGAACTCCACCATAATCATGGTTCCATTTTATTTTGACCTGGTTTTTAGGCAAGCCCATATCCTTGAAAGCTTTTCCCATTCGCAACAACCAGTTATTGATATTCCCAGTTCGGAATCGTTTGTTCGACTCAGGGGAATTATCTATTGTTACATGGAACATTACTGCTTTACTTGGATCGTTAAGATCTGCAGGCCACCAATTGATGTGGACAATACCGTCTCCCATTGCAGGACTTTTCACAAATCGAATATATGTATGGCCAGTAACTCTAGGAGTCCAGTCAAGGTTCAGCTGCTCTTCACCAGGGATAATGCTCATCTTTCCACGGAAGTGTCCTCCAGCAAGGCGATAGTAAGCTTCGCTGATCGCTTGCTTCAATGCATCTCCAGTCTTGCCAACAAATTGGTCAAATTCTCCATCTGCAGGAAGGTGGATAATAGATTGCCCAACCCTGTAAGTGATAGTTGGCTGAGGATCTCGCTGGTCAAAGTTATATCCAACTGAAAGTTCTTCAGGAGCAGCCAGATAATTTCCTTCTCCAGTAGAATCAAGGAACTGGTCCAATTCTTCAAGACTGTACTTTGCGAATTCCTGCTGGAACAGATTTCTTATCTTCACTGTCTCTGGATCATCACTTTCCAAGATATCCTTGACAACAGGATCATCTTCAATAGATACAGATTTCTTGACCTGCGCCTGCTCTGCTTGATTGTTCATCTTGTCATAGATACTATTCATTATAGTCCTGATAGAATTTTCACTGCTGACAACTTGCTGCGGCGTCTTCAATTTTAACAGGTCTTCTCCGATTATTTTAACAACAGCCTGATCTGCGTTCATTGCAAGGCCATAGGCTGCAAAGAACTCTCTAATATCTCCGACTAATTCATCCGTTTCCGGTATAAGTTTTCCTGTGAATTTCGCAACAGCTGTCGTCCTCAGACTTTCTGCTTCTGTAGGTTGTGATACTTGTATCCTGTCAGCTTCTGCAAGATCAGCGAATCCTGAGATGAATAATCTCTGAGCCTGAGCCATCCGAGTACTTCCAAGGAATGTAAGGAACTTTCTAGCATCAATTTCTGAGATCATGACACCATCAGAAAGCACTTTGCTATTCAGGTCATCAAGATCAATCGCATCTTCAAGTGGAGATAGATCAACATTATACAATAACTCAGAGGTCAGATAATCCTCTGCATATTCCAAATTCATCAATGAACCGAAATTAGTTTGATATGCAATATAATCTTGCGCTATCTCATCTGTCACTTCAGGAATCTTGGCTTCTGGCCGCATCGAAGGTATGAACACGCCAAGTACCTTCAGATACCATGGAACTTCTTCGACAACAGGCTCTCCTTTCAGGAAGTCGTATTCTTCTCCAGTCTGTAACGCAGTCAGCATTTCTGAAGCTCTTGCCAGCCTACCTTTTGCAAGCGCAGCCATCATGCTGACAAAACTTACCTGTTCATCTGTCAGCCCTTTGACAAATGCTTTTGCATCTTCAATAGATTTAGGCGTGACAAAACCCATTGCTGATTCTTTTATATTGAATCCTAATACTTTGCTCTCGCTTAATTCAATTCCTCCAAGATTACCGCCATAATTTAATGCTATACCAACATCAATATTGATTATCTTTCCATTGCTGGATACCATCCCATAGCTCTTGTCAGTGACACTTGCACCAGCTGTCTTTGGAGGAGTATGCCCTACAACTTGAGGGAACAATTTATTCATATCAGATCTCAACAGCTCTCTATTATAATCAGCCCAGAAGATTCCGCCATATTTTTGTTCTGGAGGCCTTTTGAATTCTCCAGTAACTGGATCTTTTTCTGTTCTTGCTTCACCAACTCCAAATATAATGCCTCTTCTGAAAGGCATTATTCCTTTTTTGCCAGCATCAACTTCTTTTTGAGATTCTTCAGCAGCGTAAAGCAGCAGATCATTCAATTCTGAATTAAGTTGCTCAATTGTTGTGATCGGTTCTAAGCCTTGAGCAACATACGCATCATTTATTTGGTCAATAATCCAAGGATGTACACCAGCGTGGCTGAAGATCCTTCCGCCATATAATGCTGTAGCCTGTATTCTTCCTTCAAGGATATCTGCTCTTAATTTATCTCTCCAGTATTTTGAATTATCTTTAATTTTAGGATCTTGTATATTAAGTGTTTTTCCGTCAAGAATCGCAAGTTCGTGATTGCCTAACAATCTCACAACATCTCCGCCTGCTTCCCTTGCCTGCCGCTGTAGTTCTTCAAGGAATTCATAGGTCTCTACTGATTTAGGGCCTCTGTCAAAGATATCTCCAGTCTGTATCACTACAGCATCTCCGCCGATCCAGTTTCCAAAATCATCAATCAGACCTTTCTCCTGCAATATCAGCATTAGATTGTCCAGCTCTCCGTGTATATCACCGATAGCGATAACTCTCTCTCCAGGTGCAAGAGGATCTGGAAGATCTGCAATTACTTCTTCTTCAAGTATTGTGACAGATTTCTTGATAGCAGGAGCAGGTTCTGCTAATGTTGTTACCTCTCCTAGCGCTTCCTCTGCTTCTATCGCACGCTCTTCATATGTTCGTAGCTTGCTCTTTGCAAGGGTAACATACTGCTGCGCAGTCATCCCAGGCCTATCAGGTATGATTCCCTGTACAAGTGCAGTATCAAGCGCATCTTCAATGTAAATCTTATGCTCTGCAGATGGAACAATATAGTAACGGTGTTCAGTATAATCAACAGCTCTTCTCGGGACATTCCTTGCCTGTTTCGCTGCAAGCCTTTCGTCAATGTCCATTTCTTCTGGGAATTCGGAATATTCAACATAGAACGGACCAGGCGCCCTCGGTTCACCCAGCCTGCTGCTTCCTGCAACTTCCTGTAATCCAGAATCTTCCTGTGGATTAAAGACACTATTATCATAATAGTAACCATCAGTTCCTGTGTTTACATAGACTCCTTGGATTATACTTTGAACAAAAGAATCTAAATCATTATTGGCCTGGTCTGGTTTCTTGTCAGGGCTTATTGCATTGAACATTCTCAATAAATGCAGCTGTTGGTCTTTTGTCATAGAATGCATAAATTCTTGTGAAGACACTCCTTCAATAAATTCTGTAAATGGATCTACAGAATCAATATTCATATAGGCATTTGTTGGATCAATAAAGTTTTTCTCGAACACCCTTGTTAAAGCCTCCTCTATAGATATGCCCTCCTCTCTTGCAATGGATTCTGCTTCTACAATTGAATTCGCCCTTACAGTCGAGAAACTGCCTTTGACTTCAGGTTCTGCGCCATAGCTTATACCTTTCCGTATTTGTCTTGAAAACTCAACAGCTCCATCCTTGAATAAATCATCATTGAGAGTTCCGTCATTATACATCTCTTCGATCATCTTCATCAGTTCAGGAACATTTTCTTCTGTGATTCCGATAAGAACTTGATCGAATCTGTCTACATTCTGATATGCTGCAACCTTAATTATAGATTGATCCATGAGTCCTTTCTCGACTAATCTTCTGACCAGTTCTTTGAACATCTGGATTTTATTCTCTTCTTTAAAGTTGAAATATACTCTCCAGAGTTTTGCATCCGAAGGAATAACTTTCTTATCATTGATATAGAACCAATCCCAAATACCCATATTATATATCATACTCTCTTCAAGTCCTAATTCCTCTGCAAAAGGCGCAAGATCATTGAGGAATAGCATCATATTTGTCTTTCTGTTAGCACGGTTGAACTTTGTCAGTTGTTCGTACACATTCTCGAAGTCTATTGCTTTTCCAGCTTTTCTTAGATTATTGATTATATTCTGTACAACTGCTGCCGGTGCTGCTGGTGCTGCTGGAACAACTGGTGCAACAACAGCTTCTGGTTCAACAGTTACTGGAACTTCCTCGGGTTTGATAATCGCCTCTGTCTGAGTTTGTTGCTCAGTCTCAAGTGTCTGCAATGTTTTTGAACGTTCTTTCTCTACAATTGCTTTATCTGCGTCTGTGATTAATTTTTCAGCCTGTTCAAGGGTCATTCCCTCTTCAATCATATTATCAAGAGTTTCAATCTCTCGTTCTCTCTTAGCTATCTCTCCTCTAGCTTTCTGTTGAAGTTCTCTGAAATTAGCATTAGTACGTACAAAATGTCGAGTACCTAATGATCTTTCTAAGATCTGCGCACCAATGATATCTGCCAAGTTCTTGTCAGCAGTGACCTGCGGCTTGTTTATAGCAGTGATCATTATAACTAATGCCTCTTCTGCTGCATAAGCTTCATACTCTGTCCCTAATTTTTGTTTGATCCACTCTTGAGTGTCATAATCCAATGAATTCCAGAACTCTGTGACAACATCCTTGTTCTCTTTCTTCAAATCAGCAATGATTCCATGCGAGGCTTCGTGATACCCAAATGAGACTTCATCATCTGCTCTGATCTCATCCTTGATCACTACTCCACGACCAACTTCGGTGAACTGGGCGACATGTTGATCAAGAGTCCCATACAATCCTACAATCTCCCCTTCAGAAAGACCTTCTTCCTTCATCTGTTGCTCTCTCTGTCTCTGCAGTATTCTTCTGATAGCTGCTTTTTTCGCTTCTGATACTTCAGTGTCTATAGTCCAACCTCTATCCTTAGCAGTTAAATCTTCACCAGTTAGTACTTTACGGATCTCAACAACCTTGTCCCTCTCAACAGCAATAAGCTTGTCGTGCACAGTTGTATACAATTTCCTTGATCTAGTATCTCTGAATTGTGAAACCAATCCTGTTCTTAGTTCAGGAGTTCTTCCTTGCTCGACTTCAGTTCTGGCATTATCAAGAGAATCTCTTAGAGTATTCATATAAGCGACACGGCTCCTTAGTCCTTCGCGCGTCCTTGAAGCTTCCAAAGCCTTCGGCCTTACAAGGTCGATATAATCAAGGACATCGTCAATAGCCCGTGTCTTCTCTTCTGTGGAAAGCGCAGGATCTGCAATTATGCTTTCCAGGTTTCTGTATTTGGTTCCTAATTCTCTAGAAGAGTCTCTCAAGAATGATTCTGCAGCTTCTCTGGCTGCGACTCTCTCAGGAGAAAGAGCGTCTGTCATTTGATTAGTCAATAAATTAATCTCACTCTCTGAGACAGCACCTTTAATCACGCTTAGAATAGCCTGGTTTTCTTGGTACAGTGCAGCCATGTCTCTCTGGATATTCATTTGGTCAGTTCCGGTAGCTGTCCGGATATATTCTGTGTCAACTTCTAACTGTCTAGCACGATCTTCTTGCAATACGCCAAGAGTTTCCTCATTCTCTTTTCTCTGATTCATAAGTGCGCCTAATGAAGCAACATTATCACGATACTTTGTTAAGATCTCAGCTTTTAATGCGGGATCAGCATTCAGAGTCTCAGAAGTAATCTCCTTGTCACGGAGCATAATTTTTCCTTCTTTTGTCTGCGTTACTGTTTCGCGCATTTTTGCCTCAGCTCTCATGACAACATCTGGTTTGGCACCAGCAGTAAATTCATTGTAACTGTCTGAAGTCCTTCTAGTTTCTATAGCATTATGTATATCCCTGAAGTTCATCGCTTCGAGGAACGTCTTTGATTCTCCAGTCCGCGTCAGATCTAGTTTTCCAGGCTCATAGTCAGATAAGTCTAGGAAACGCCTCTGGCTTTCTGGCTTCAATCTTAAGAAATCTTCTGAGAAGTATTTCCTATATTCAGATCTCACTTCTCCTGTCAATGGGTCGAACAATTCTTCTGCTCTAATCTTCAATCGGCCATTTCCATTCTTCTCATACAGCTCGTTCATTGATGCTTTATCTCTTGAGATCCGTTCTTTGAAGAATGATGACTCACTTTGTAATCTTCCTTCTAATGAGCCTTTGCTCTCCCGCAATAACGTTTCATAGCTCTCTGCAAGCTTTCCCCTTCCTTCGCTGTGCGCAACCTTTGACTTATCCCATGTTCTAAGAACAGCTTGCCCGTCAGCAGTTTCTAGCATCATAGCTTCTCTTATATTTTGAATGCCAATCCTGTCGACCTGCTTCATATCATAATTTAGATTATTGGTCCTTGACTCTGCAAGGCCTTTTGCCATGGCTTTTGTCATCGCATTCTCGACCATTCCCTCCAATGTAGTAGGTGCTTCTCTGCCAAGAGTAACAAGTTCTAGTTGATCGAATGAGCTTCTCATCCTTCCAAGAGCCTGTTCCAATGATTCAATATCCTTAGTGTTTATGACTTTGAACTTCTTGGGTTCAGCGCTGATCTCCCCTTTTGCAACCAAATCATTTATAACTCTTTCAACAGTGGCTCTGTCAACACCCCTCAAAGCGTTCTCTATCAATGATCTATCTGTCTTGAAATCAACTGCCTCTATCTCGTTGGTGACAATCTTTACTTTCTTTCCTTTATTCTCAATGAATGAACGCTGTGCCTCTGCAGAAGATATCTTCTCTCCGACACGGAAACCATCTTTGCTAGTGAATTTTAGATATCCGCCAGAATCTGTGTCTCTTACAACCAAAACATCTGAACCTAATTCTCCTCTACGCGCAGCATCTACGACTTGTCTTACCCTCGCACTGTACTCTCCGTCAATGCTCCAGACTTCAACATCTGAAGCCTCCATTGTAACATCAGATGCTCGTTCATAATTTCTTATCCTTCCTTCAAGATTTGTATTTTCTGTTAGCTCTCTTCCTTTCAACACCCCTTCCGTGATCATCCTGTCTGGAGTGAAGATCTCTGCGACTCTATTGAATATTCCTTCTGACGCGAATCTTCCGAAACCAGCTTCAGAAACAACTGTTGTTGTTCCGAACTGTGCTTCTAGCGACGCACGTTCCATCTGTTCTGTAGCTGTCATGAAAATCTTTTTCTGTCCAGAACGATGAATGTCGCTCAATATTTCCTGATATAATATTCGGTTAGTGTCAGTACTTACCTTAAGGTCAAGCAAGGTATTTTTGTGGGACTCAAGCAATTCTGGTCGAGCAGGCCGTCTTGTCAGATGGTGTAGCAATGTCTCGATTGTTGCGTCGCCAAAGCTTAGATGAGGTGCAGCTGCCCGGTTCTCGTGGCTGACAGGAACTGGTCTCCTCTCTCCAGTCGCATCAGTATACATCTTGAAATTCGCATCTTCTTTCCAATTCAGAACATCCTTCACTTTGCTGAGTATATCTATTTGTTCTGGAGTAAATTCTGTTACACCAAACGCTTTCTTGAACTCTGCGATAGCTTCATTAGTGAAAGTTTCAGCTTGTGTCCGGCTCGACCTGTCGCTGATCGCCGTCTCCAATTGTTGTTTAGCTTTATTCAGTTCAGCTCTAATTGTTTCTTTCTCAACAAGGTCAGTAGCTTTGTCTAATGCTTCTTGTTTAGTCCTGATCGTCTCTCTTAATCCTTCAATTCTCTGTAACTCTGCTCTGAACTCTTTTGTGAATATCCTTTCAGGGCTAGTTACTTCGAATACACCTCCTTCTTTGCCCATTTCCACACCAAGAGCCTGGAGTGCAGAATCAAGTTTCATAATATTGTCAACTCTTGCAATACCTTCTGCAATGCTTCCTTGTTTTACAGTCTCGATGGTTATCTGTAGGTCGCTAGCTTTATTCAAAAGATGTGCTTCGTCCAGTAAGTGTGATGAACCTTTCTCAACAAGATCATAAATCTCTCGTGCAGCTTTATTCGTGGACAATTCTCCACCTTTTTCAAGTGCAGTCTTCAGCAAGCTTAGTTCAGTGCTAGGGTCTGCATAGACAACCCTCGCCTTCTCAATCATCGCCATTGCCTCTGCTGCCCGTCCCTGCTCTACCAGTTTCAATGCTTCTGCAAGATCTGCAACAGCATCCTCGCCGTATTCAGCCTTTAGTTTATCTCTCATTGCTTGGAATTCTCTTGCCCTTGTTATCTCATTAGGCTGGTGCACTGTGATTCTTCCAGCGCCCATTTCAAGTTCGTACAATACCATCGCAGGAGACAACACCGCTGTCTTTCCAATACCAGTTACAGCCTGTATCAAGACGTTCATATTTCCGTGAGCGTCTAGAAGCGCCCGCACTTGAGTTGCATCTATCTTAAAACCAAGCATTGTCTCAACTCTATCAAGATAATTATTGAATTGCTCAACTTGCTCTCTTGTGATCCCTTTCTTTTGATAGAATTCTCTTGCGCTTTCATAATCAGCCAACCTGTTTTTCTTTGCACCAATAGTTCCTTCAATCTTACTCACATCAATTCCAAGATCTGCCCCAACATTTTTCAGCATTTCATTCAATGCCTGCTCTCCTACTGATTCGCTTATAACTAACGCGTCTTTCTCAGCAGCTGTCAGGCCTTCCATCTGGCCTTTCTTGAATATGTCATTTGATCTTGTTCTTCCTTCTGCAGTTTTCGTTGTACGGTCAAGCACTGTCTGCCTTATCTTCAGCAACTGCATCTGCTCAGTGTAAAGCTCTGGTGTAATCGCGCCTCTAGTGTTCAAATCCTCTACGAAATTCAGCTTCTGTTCAACTACTCTAGACTCTTCCCTGATAATCTCATTGGCTTTCTCCCGCACAATCCTCTCGAATTTAGCCTCGCTCATTGGAGGATTTCTACCAATCTCTTCAGCAATGGTATTTAATTCAGATTCTAATTTTACTCTACTCTCTTCCAGGAATGCTTTTCTTGTTTGCAATTCTACTTTTTCAAGAGAAGTTAATGTTGGGTCTTCCAATTCTGCATTGGCTTCTCTTAATTGTTCATTTATTTTATCTAGTTCGCTCTGAAGTCCCTGGCTCTTCTCAAGCTTATTCAGTATTTCTGCCTGCTGAATCTTAATCTGTTCTAATTCTAGCTTCAATTTTTCTAATGCATTTTCTGCATTTTTCAATTCTAATATCTGTTCATCAGTTATCTGTCTGTCAGCTTCCTGTTTCTGCTCAAGCCTCTTTCTTCTGGCTTCTAATGCTTTCTTTTTCGCTTCAATCATTTGTTCAAATGATTCTGCTGTTCGTTCGCCATCAACAAGGCTCCGCACATCTTCTTCTAGTTTCAACTGTTCTCTTGTATAGAACTCGAACTCAACTCTTGTCCTCTTCAGCTCAAGGGCCTTCCTCTGCGCATCATATTGCTCTTTTGTGAGCTCGCCAGTGTTTCTTCTGTGCCTCAATAATTCTAATTGCGAATCTATCTCGCTCATCTGCGCCCGGTTTATTTCAATTGATTCCTCTGTTGTCGCCCGTCTTCCATCCCGAGTAGATTCCTCAATCAACAGTTCAGTCTTCGCCTGTTTCTTGACAGCATCAAGCTCAAGGGCAGATCTTTGTGCACTGTTTCTAGCTCCCTCTAAATTTCTTTCAGCAGTTGACCGTCTCTGTCTTAGAGAACTTAATTTCTGTTGTAGAGCCACCTGTTCTTGCACAGTGGCCCATTCTCCCCGATCCAACTGGGACCTAGTAGCTTCATAGTCTCGAACTATATTTTCCAGGATCCTCTCTTGCTTTTGGACTTCCTCTCTTGCACGTTCAAATTGCTGCTGTTTTCCACGATCGTGGATATCTAATTTTTGCTGGGCCCTTGCAAAATTCTGCTGCAGTTCTGCAACTCCCTTAATGGCCTTATTTATCTGTCTAATCTCACGGCTAGTATATTCATTTCCAGTAAGTTCTCTTAATGTTTCTCTTGTGACACTGCCTTTTTCAAATATTTCTTTTGCACGCTCTGCAGTGACTGGCCTTTCATTTCCTTTTGCATCTTTTGATCTCAATATTTTCTCTGTGTTGAATCTTTTGCCCTCAAGATCAACTTTCAGTTTGTTCCTGTTTGCTTCTAGTTCTGTCCTGCTCTTGACACCCTCGACACCAGGCATAAGCCTGTGTTGCAATAATCCGCCTGCCTTCATTCCAGTTATGAAAACAAGATTCCTGGCAAATGATTCCTCAAAACTAAATTCATGTCCGCTGAACCATGCAGTTGCACGCTCAAACTCTACAAAGAACTCAACTTCTGCTGCAAATGCTCCAGCCTTCCCGCCATAACCTACAACTCCTTCTAACCAAGTTCCTTTCACGGATTTAAGGGCTGTCGCTTTACCGATGAGATTATGAGACATCTTTCCTAAAATCTTCAAGGCTCCTAAGGTGAATGCAGTATGCACAAGATCTTTTGCCATTCCAGAGGCTGACCAATCCAATTCTTCTCCTTTGATTGTACCCCAGACTCTCATTCCTGCACTGAACACTACAGTCTCGGCTGCGAATCCAACTGCTCTTAAGACCATTGGGTTTGTAACAATACGATACACACTAAGAGTGCTCCTTACTGCAGCTGACGCTCCTGATGCAACACCTGCAGTTACCATGATAACCGCAATCTCCAATAAAGTACCAATATTAAGTATTGAATCCAGTTCAACGCCAATAATCGGTATTTTCCAGTTCTTCTTGAAACCATCAAGAACGGATTTCATATTCATGTCGTCCCACGTGATTTTCGCAAGAGCATCTGCATTAAGCCTTGCCAACTGTGGAGCTAGATACGTCCCGTCGCTAATCTTAAGAACACCGAAATCAGATGCTGCAACAACCTCTTTACCAGACAAAGTTTCTTGCGCTCTCTGTGTAGTCTTGGTAATAACACGGTCATAGAATTGTTTCTGCAATGCAGACATCTTATCCAGGATAGCTTGGATCTCAGCCTGTTTCTGGTATTCTGGTTTGTCAGATTTCAAGATTTCTGCAATCTCTGCTTCTAACTTTGCGATCTCTGCTTTCAGTTCTTGTTCATATTCTGCAATCGCTTCTTCCTGCAATGCTGCGAGTTTGTATAATGCATCAATCAAATCATAAAACTGTTGCTCTCTAAATCTGAAAGCCTCTTTCTCATCATCATAACCGCCAAGCAGGAGTTTATATATACCTTCAGCACCAGTGCTGTAAATCATATTTTTGACATCCTCCCAATTATCTCCTGGCATTACAATATAACCATTTTTATCTCTGTTCGCTAGCTTCAGCATCAATTCTAGACTCTCTGCAGCAAACCGATATTGATTGGCCTCTGCTCGTACTTGTATATCTTTTCGATTTTTTCTATCAATGCCTTTGGCTAAAGCCCCATAATTGTCTGAGACGAGTTGTTCTAATTTTCGTTTGTAATAATCAATTCCAGCTTTTCCAACTTCATAGGCATCATCATCTGCATACCCCGCAACAGGATTGTAATATCTTTGCTGATGGTTCTTCATCTGGACAGCCCAACCTTTCTCCATCTCTTGAGCTAATCTCTGGCCTTCTCTTATCTTGAAGTTGTTAATGCAGGAGCGTTCATCATAATTAGTTCCCATCTCATGCTTGCAGACTTCTTTTGCAATATCAACCCGGACCCTATCCATCATCTGCTGATGCATACGCTCAGCAGTGCTTTGGTGTCCATTTTTTGTAGTATCTCCTGTGACAATTGTCTGCTCAGACTGAGCATATTGAGAATTATAATTATCAAATGCGTCATAAGCATAAACAGCATTCTCTCTTGCCATCTGTACTTCGAAATGCCTTATCCAGCCCTCATGCATCCTAAGCTCTCTATTTAGTTACTGGATTTGCCGCTGAAGTCTTGGATCTTTGCTCGAGATGGTTCCTCCAGGTTCAAGAGCATATTGTTTCCCATTCAGCAGTTCAGCAATTCTTGACCTGATATCTTCTGCAACATTCTGCGCATTCATAACAGAACCAGTTCTGCAATTTTCGGGATTGGATTGTGCATCGCAGAAATAACTATGCATCCTGGCTTGCGCCATTCCCTTGCTGGTCTCGATCAAAAGTTGTTGTTCAGTGCTAGCCTCACTCATCATAGCATCATATTTAACCCGGATCTCGTCCTGGTATGTTTCCATAAGATTATCAAGTTGCGAGAGTCTTGAACGGATCTCATTCTGCATTGCATTCGAGATATTTGGATTATCAAGTAAATCTTCTAAACTGTTCGACAAGCCCAAAGCAGAACCGAATGCAGCATTCAAGCCTTCATCACTCAGTAATTGTGCGCTGTCAATAACTGCATTCACAGCGTCTTCCAAATTCTCAGCAGTAATCCCTTCGGGATCTAACTCCATCTGTCTGGTGGTGCGCGCGATCTCTCCAAGATTCTGGTTGATCTCTTCCTGCATCAATTTATCAAAGCCTTGAGTTCCAATCATCTCATCGACTGCCTCCCGCCATCCAAGATTCAATCCTGTTGGATCTAAGTTTCGGTAAAGCTCCTGCTGAGATTTTAGATAAGCGATCGCATCTTTCTGCGACCCCAAAGAAATCCTTTTCGTAATCTCAATTCTTGCGAGCTGTTTAGATTTTTCTTGGATACTTTTCTCCAACCCCTCTACTCTACGTTGCAGACTATCTGCAGAAGCAGTCCAGCTCTTCTTAAATTCCGGATTTTCAGCAGCTTGTTTTCTAGCCTCTTGGATTTGCTTTCTCAATGATATTATCTGTGAATTTAATCTTTCAATGTCTCGTGCAATCGGTTTGCCAGAAGCATCTAAGGCTGCAAGTTCTTCTTCAGAGAGGTAACCAGCCTTACCCGAGATTTTATTAGTATGCGCAAATAGATTGAGAATCTCTTGTTCATATTTTGCTTTTAGTATTTTTCTCTGATCTTCTGTCAATCGATGATCAGTCTCTAATTCAGCAAGCAATCTTGCATATTTCTGTTTTAATTCCGCTTCTTGCCCTCTCTTTAGTACACGACCCATACTTACAACGCCCGTTTCAGGATCAACATCAAGAACTACTGCTTCACTGTCCCGCCTGTAGCCATCTAATTTTTCTTTCAATGCAGCGGCATATGCCTCGCTTCTTTCTCTCTCTAATCGTTCTCTTTCCTTCTGCACAGCTTCATTAATTTTCTTTTGTGCTTTTGCCAGATCTTTTATATCCTGTTCTTTTAGTCTGTCAAGATCTTTTTTGCTTTCTTCTTTTAGCTTGTTGAGTTTTTCATTGTATTGTTCATAAGTGATTTCTCCAGCGTCAAATTGTGCTTTCAATTCCGAGATTCTTCCATTCAGTTCAATATCAGAGTTCCTCTGGCCCGCAGCTTCTCCAAACAGGTTGTTGTATTTTTCCTGATTTATCTGACCAAGCCGTGTCCTCAGACCAGCAAGCTCTTCAGATTTTGATTTTAATTTTGATTTAAGTTCATCATAAGCATTTGATTCAGCATAACCCTGGTTTTCTTTTCCATAATAAGTAATTTCCTTATCAAGGGCACTTAACTCATCTAATAATCTCCTTTGCTGTTCAGGCTCTTTAGTAGCCTTCAATTCTTTCTCTTTTCCTGCCATCTCATTTTTCAATGAGTCTAATTTTCTCTTTACAGCCTCTCTTTCTGTAAGCTCTACAGAAACTTCATCTATCTTTTCTGCAAGCTGTGTTTCGAGATCCAACATTTCATCTTCAAGAGAAGACATTTTTCCAAGGATCTCCTGTTCTTCTGCAATAAGGTTCTTCATCTCAGGAGTAAGTTCTCCTGTTCTTTCCAAGAAATCCATAGTCTCTTTCAGTTCCTCATTTCTTGCGGTTGTAATTTCAGAATTTAGCTGCCTCATTTCCTTCTGGTTTTCGGTCATTTGTCTTGATTTTTTCAGAAGTTCCTGCTCTAGCTCAGTTTTTCTTTTCTCATAAGATGTATCTTTCGGCCTGATTATTAGTTTTCCATCTTTTCTTGCGACATTAACTTCAATGTCTAACACATTTCCTTGCTCATCTTTTAACCAATATCTTCCATGCTCATCTTTATGATAGAAGAAATTTGCGGTCGGAGAGCCGTATTCTGCCGGAATCTCTCTTTCAAAGACTGAAAGCAAGGCCCGTATTCTTAACACATCTGATTGTAAATCATCATTCTGCTCTTGCAGCTCTCCTATCCTTGTAAATTGGGGCTGGAATTGGGTTCTAATCAATTGAGGATTAGTTAATCTTATTGTCGCAAGCCTCGTTCTGTTCCGTTGCAATTGGGCTCGCTTCAATTCTATCATTGCTGCATCTTCATCCTTGAACAAAGTAACTAATTCCCTTTGAGACTTAACACGAGTAGTCAAATCTTGAATTCTACTTTCAAGATCAGGACCTTCTGCCTTAAGATACTGTGCCGCCCTCTGCGCTTCGAACTGTTGCCCTCTTAACTCTTCGATCTCCAACTGCATTCTGCTTCTTTCTACTTCGTAATCAGCTTTTGTTGGCGGACAATCAACTGCTGCACCAGTGATTTCTAATATTGCAAGGCCTGTAGCAGGACCGAACAGGCAGTCTGTATACATCTGCCTTTGCCATTGGTCAAACGCATTTTGCTTAACCTCAATCTCTTCTTGTATTAACTGTAAGTTCCGGGCAGAATCCTCCCATGATTTTTTCCTTGCTTCTAATTGTTCTAATTGGGAAGTCAATTCATTCAATCTTTTGCTTGCGTCACCAACACCAAGATCGTCTTCTAATTTAGAAATTTCAGCTCTTAGTTCTGCCTCTTCTTTCTCCATCCGGATGCCAAATTCTTCTATTTTTAGACTTCTGTAGAAATCAGTATCTGAGGCTCCTAACTGACCATAAACTTTATCAGGATCGTGAAGATCTCTTATTTCACCGGTCTTTATGTCAATTCTGACCGCGTGTTCATTTCCAGCAATGTCCTTATATGTTTGGAAGTTCTCTACAGTGACTGTAACTCCCATCTCAAGAAGTATCTCATTGATGACTGTTGGATCAAACTTGTCAGGATCATAGGTCTTTAGTTTAGCAATCCGTGCTTTTTCATCAGGAGTCAAAGCACGATTCTCAGCTTTTGCTGCTGCTTCAATCCTTCCGATAGCACTCTCAGCTTCTTTTTTGAAATCAATGATATGTGCATACTTCTCCTTTACTTCTCCAGTTTCATCATCTATCTGGAAATCTTCGAGAACTCTTTGATCTCCCGCTTCAAGTAATTTGTTTTTATTATCTGCGAACTCGGCTCTTTGCTGTTCACCACTAGTAAGAGCGCTAACAGTGCTTTTAAGTACCTCTTTTTCTCTTTCGTCCAATGCATCTGTTTTATCAGCAGCAACACCATAATCTTCACTTGCCTTTTTGATCTCGTCTTTGATAGTACCTAACCTTTCTGCAATCTCCTTCTTTCTGTCTTCATCAGCTTCACTTGGTTCTTTCTTTTCATGCAAGATACTTAATTCATGCTGCAGCCTTCTCTGCTCTGCTGCCAAGTCTTCATATTGTTTTTTCTTATCTTCCAACTCTGCAAGCTGCTTTTTTTGCTCCTCTGTCAAGCTCTTCTCCTTTGCCTGCTTTAATAACTCTGTAATCTGGTCTTTTGCCCTGTTAATAATATCTTCATCAATAGAGGACATCTTTGCATCTAGGCTTTCAACCCTCATAGCCCTAATACGTAAGTCAAACTCAGAAGCCCGCATCAAAGACGCTTTTTGATAATGCTCAAGCTCTGCTTGCCCAAGCCGTTCTTTTAGATCAAAATATGTTGAATGTCGATCTTTTATTCTTCGCGATGCTTCTTGCGCACTGTCTAGATTAATTCTGATCGCTCTTTCTGCATCTCGGATTTCAATTCTGATGTTCTCAAGTTCAGTCTTCTTCTTTTGAAGCGCGTCATGGTCTGCAGAAGTACCATATATATCTTTTCCGCGGGACATAGTACTCTGGATCCTTTGCTGAATTTCTGCAATCTCCTGCTGAAGCTCTTGTTCTTTTTTCTCCCACTCTACTATTTTCTTTTTTCTTTCTTCATTCTTTTTCGTCATAGCCTCAAGATTCGCTTGGTAATCTTCAATGTCTCTCTGCGCGCTCTTTCCGTATGCCTCAACTCTTGCACGTAATTTCTCAAGCTCTGCAGCAGAAACCTCAATCTCTTGCTGTAATGCTTTCACTTTCTTAGTGACCACACCATCATCGCCGTAATAGAACTGGTATTCTTCATTGTAGACTTTACGCAGATTTTCATTATTTTTCTCAAGTTCGATCAAGAATTCCGAACCTTTCGTTCCTTGGTTGCGTAGGAAGTCACCGACTTTCTGGCGTTCAGCCATCTCCCACTTACCGTCCTTGAACTGAAGTGCCACACCATAAGTCCCAACCTGCACTTTGTCTGCAGAGTCGCTGAACTTTTTCTGTGCACCTTCATCCATAAAACCCTTAATCATAGTAGAAGCATAATCTTCTGCAGTCACCATATTTTTGCCAGGATCGAACTGTGCCTCGTACTCAGTCCGTTTCTCTGAACCTTTTTTATCTACTGCATCTTCTATTGCTTTCTCAAAAATAGATTTTACCTCTTTTGATTTTGCACTGTCTCCAGCAGCCGCCAGTGCTGCTTCTTCATAGTTCCTTGCACTGCCATCTTCATTTTTGCCCCATAATTTAGCATCTCTGGTCTCTTTGACAGATTTTTCTATTTCTGCCTTCGCTGCTTTCCCTTCAGCACTTTCCCACCATTTCTTCTCTTCTCTTTCTGCAAATAATCCTTTAGACAGTTCCTCTGCATTTTCACCAAATTCCTCTCTCAAAGCTTTTTCTAAGGCTGCCTGGTTCTCAGACATGAATCTTTCAAGGGATACAGGTTCTTTTCCTTCTTGCAGTACCTGCCATTTGCCGTCTTTAAATACAAGTTGGCTTCCTTTTAATTCGCCTCCAAGCTTTCCAAATGCACGTCCTAATGTTTCTGCTTTCTTAGCAACCTCATTCTTCTGGAAATCACTGAAGCTCTTTTCTGCTGCAAGCAAGGTACCTACTTTTTCCCTGAGCTGGGCGAGCTCACTGCCTGCTTTAGATAGATCTCCTCTGAACTCAACAAACTCCTTAAGAACATTTTCTTCTTCTTCTGTTAGTCTGATTCCTCTTTTCTTCTTTTCCTCAAGTTCGTCTACATTAAAACCATTCTTTTTGTACAATTCTTTTCTATCTTCTATCTTTTTCTGGACTTCCTCTTCTTTCTTAGCCAACTCTTCTTGGGCTTTCCGTTTCAAATCTGCAAGTAATGCTTTTGGGTCTCCAAACTTTCCAAGGACTTGCCATGCGCCATCAAGCATTCGTATATCTTTTCCAAAAGCCGTCATTATCTCGCTGAACAATTCATCCCGTAATGTTTCTAATGCTTTCTTCTCTGCATCAATTACGCCTTTTTCGAAGTTTTCAGAATCTGTAAGCTTTCCTATTCCTCGTCTGTCATCAGCAAAAGTAGTCCCACTGAATTTACCTCTGCTCGAGCCTGTCTTCTTGTCAGTCTTTACTCCGTTTTCATCCTCTACATTCGACTGAGCCCCTTTATTCTTATCTAGTCTTGGATCCGGCGGAGGTTTCGGGGGCTCAGGTTCTGGAGTTACATCAGTATGAGGCAAGTAACCTCGCGCAGCTTTTGCCTTGTCAAAGCCAACATCTACTGCTCCATGCAGCTGCGCTGCAAATATGCCTGGCAGAGGTGTCGTTCCCAGAATGATTATACCTTTATCAGACGGTTCGAAAATAATTTCTGTTGTTGGACCGCCGTCAGTAGAACTTCCAATTCCGCCAGCAGGTCCTCCACCGGGTTTTGCAGCTCCTGCAGCGTCGTCTGACTTTGTAGGAACAGCAGTTGATCCAGCGGCTTCATCTGTCTCTTTTGTCCCTTGCTTGTCCTCTGGCTCTTCGAAAGGATTACAGGATGTTGGCTGGTAGACCGCATCTTTATCTGGGTCTTCCAAACAATTAACGCATCCAGGGGTCCCTTCTTTTTTATAATCATAATCCTGGAGATATAATTTTATCCAGCATTCATCATTATCCTTATTTTGATCATATTTCCATTCTAAACCGCCTTTTGCATTGCCGTTTTTCGGCTCCTTATTTCTAGCATAGCTTTCAACCACAGGCTCTGGTTTTTTCTTGATCTCATAACAGTCCATATTACGCGCGTCCTTGAATTCTTTGATCCAATAATCCAGATACTTCTTGTCAAATATTTCGCTAAAGGTGTAACAATTCATTTCATCAAGACGAACATTTGCATAGTATGCATCTGAATAGACAACCTTTGCTGCAGCATAAGCTAGGAATGCAAAGGCCCACCTAAGATTAGTCCTGGCATTCG
>JAHWHI010000082.1 GCA_019323355.1 Candidatus Woesearchaeota archaeon
ATATTCTCCTGTTACCCCAGCTACAACAGTCGCAAAAATCAATATCCATATAAGAAGATCCTTGAACTGCGAGATGAAAATCTTGAACGGAGAGACTGGTTTTTCACGTGTGATCTCATTCTTTCCGTATTTTTCAAGCCTTTCTTTGGCTTCCTCTTCAGAAAGCCCGCTCATACGACTACCTAGTTCACTCAATACTTTCACAACTGGCGTACGATAGGGCTCCATTTCACCTCTCCGCTTTAAAAAGAAGTAATATATCTATAAATATGTTTCTATAATTCCTTAAAATCCTTCAGTTTTTTCCAGGGGATTTTGTTTTTCTCAAAGAGTTCCTTTAATTTGGTCTTATCCTCTCCAGAAAGACCTTTCCATTCCATGACTGCAAGGGTTGCTTTTGGTTCTGTATTTTCAAACGCTTGCAGGACAACTTCCTCTTTCACATCTGCTACAGCATACTTGGGCATTATATGGCCTACAGCAACATTATCCACATATTCTTCGCGCGAAAAAACCGGAGCATAATGCGGCCCTCCGAATCCGACTGCAACAGGAACTTCTTTTCCCTCGCTATTCTTATTATCATTATTGGCAGTAAGGATACATTTGCATACAAAACGTACAGCATCCATATCATTCCATTCTGTCTCAGAAGCCCCAACCTCGACAAACATGATAGGCGCGTTCATCGAGCTAGGACCATGATGCGTTACCTCATAGCTTTTCTGATACTCCTCGCCAGAATATTTCATCAGTTCCTTTAGCATATTCCGCAGATAAAGCGCAGGCGCAACCGCAACCTCTTCAGGATTTCCGCCAAGACCAGCATCAAGCCAGTTTCCAGGCGTATGGCAGGAAATTAATTTAACACCACCCTCTGATTTGTGCGAAGATGCAATGATATATATTTCAGGAGGATCCTTAAAGAAATCATTGATATGCTCAATAGGGATAACACCGCCATTTGATGTGACAAGCAAAAAATCACCTTTCTCATAGCACGGATTTCCATCGACAATCCTGTCGGTCTTCGCAAATCCAAGTTCCTCTACAAAGATCTTGAACATATTCATAGAAGCTATATTTTCTTTTGCAGTCACGATTACTTTCATCTTCTCCATTTGGAAGATGCATTTAGTATAATAGCTTTTTCCTGTTCTACAAGATACATCTCAGAAAAGTATAGATCTTTTGGTTCGAAATGAGGCACTGCCATCAGCGGCACACCGATATGCGTCCTGTTTCCTTCGGCACGGTCCTCGACACCAAAGAATTTTGCAAATTCATAAGCAGAATAGCATGTGTTGCAGAACTCTCTGTCTCCGGTCAGGTAGCTGCCAATATAACTGACACTGTCTTTTGTCTGGTGATCTAACCCAACCTCAGCATTGTCGATAAGAACAATATAATAGTCATAATCTCCGCAGTAGCTTGCCTCTCGTTTCACAGCATCGACAGTGCACTTGATAGACTGCCACGACAGGCACGAGATATTATTTTTTCTGGAGATCCGGCTTACACTGATATTCTCCCTAAGTTGAGAAAAAGGAGATAAAGAGAAGATGGCGTCAGCATGCATCTCTGCATGCAGTGCGAATTTGGAATAGTTGGTATAATCTGAGGGAACAAATATTATGTTGAACCTGTTCTTCTCTTCCTCGACGCAGATCCTGTTCGCAATCGCATAACGTCCCAGCCTGCTGATATCAGCCACAAGATAATCTCCTTCGACATGGGAATCAACAATGCCCCACTCTGCTCCGTCATAGTAGAGCAGTATAGGATCATAACTCTCTTCTGCATTCAGGTAGATTGTCCCGCCTACAAACTCAAACTCTGTTGAAAAGTCGAACATATCAGTGAAATCAAAATCAGCACTTTCATCAAAAGACACACGCTCTATATTGATACGTTTCGCGATCTTTGTTGAGATGGAAGCAGGCACCTGATTCTCCTCGACAAGCGCGAATGTATAATATTCAGTCTGGTCATCCTCCTGATAGCATCCTTCAATAAATCCATTGTCTAATATCTCAAATATCAGCCGCTTGTCCTGTCCAGCGTGCCTCATCACAACCTTTCCAGGTTTTGAAGGGACAAGATATTTTATTCCGTTCTGGAATTTGAATATGCTGATCAGGTTCTCGACCTTTGTGTTGAAAAAGAACTGCAGTATTGTGTTTCCGACCATATAATCTTTGTCATTGATAACATACTTGATCTTGTCAGCACTGCATCCAACAACCTCGATATTCAGCGCCTGGTCGAGAAGATAGTCAACATCAAGAGCAATGCTGTGGTCTGTTATATCAGATACTTTAAGATAGAGTTCATTCAGTCTTACTGGAAATTCCACACGGAAACTCTCTTCAGAGATTGTAAGATCCTGTTGCTTGATTGTGATAGGCCATAAGATCTCGGCAATAAAATTTTCTTTCTGCACTTTGACTGTTGAATTTACTTTGCCGGGGATGACATCGAACTCTTCAAACACCTCAAAGTTCGCGCAGAGAGCGATATTTTCATTGAGATATTTTGAAATTATCTGCTCGATCTCCTCCAAAGGAGGCAGTGTCTTTTCTTCTGCTTCTGCTGCAGCCTGGACAAGCGCGATCATGGACTGCTGCTCGATGCAGTTCGCGACATAAGGTTTTATCTGCATCACAGATATCGAGAAATGCTCGACCAGTTCTGCATCCTTGCTGACCTTGGCAGAATATGTGAAATAAAGAAGAATCCCGACTGCAATGACAAAAATCAATCCAATCACAATAAAAACAGTCACCTGACCTCTTTTCATACACAAATGTTACAAGAAAATAGTTTAAAAACCTATGCTTTTCTAGATGGGCCTGCATGAATCGCAGTATTGCCTCAATTTATGTTTAACAGCAAAACGTTTCCCGCACCCCTTACATTCTTTATATTGCTTGTAGAGCTTCTTCGCCATCTTTTTCCTACTAAAGCGTAGTTATTTATATAAGTTTGGATTTCTGCAATACAAAAATGAAAATTGGTTGCGCAAAGTTTTTAAATACATAAAGTCCCCATAACTCATCATGGGGTATCCGGAACATATTGCGATTATACTTGATGGTAACAGGCGGTTTGCTAAAAAACTGATGCAGCAGCCCTGGAAAGGTCACGAATGGGGCGCAGGCAAAGTCAGGAAAGTCTGTGACTGGGCAAGAGAAGTCGGCATCAAGAAACTTACTTTATGGGGATTTTCTACTGATAATTTCAACAGGCCGAAACGCGAGTTTGATTACATCATCAAGGTATTTGACAAAGAGATAGAGTTTCTTCTTAACGACCCAGAGATAGAGAAGAACAAGATCAATATCAAATTTATCGGAAGGATAGAGATGTTCCCAGAGTTCCTTCAGAAGAAGATGAAAGAACTCACAGAAAAGACAAAAGACAACAGCAACTTCCAGATCTACATTGCACTTGCTTACGGCGGAAAACCAGAGCTTATCGACGCCTGCCAGAAGCTTGCAGCAGATGTCAAGCTTGGAAAGCTGAATCCAGAAGAGATAAATGAAGACAAGTTCGAGGAATACCTCTACATGCGCGACGCTCCAGACCTGATCATCAGGACCGGAGGAGATAAACGCACATCCGGCTTTCTTCCATGGCAGGGTGCGTACGCAGAATATCTTTTCATGGACAAGTGCTGGCCAGAGTTTGAAAAAGAGGATCTTATCAATGCACTAGACGAGTTCACGGTTCGTGAACGAAGATTTGGCAGATGATTTTTCTAGAATAATATCCATACAAGCCCGCCTATCAATGAGATGATGCAAGCTAGATAGAACATCAGTTTAGTCGCTCCAGGCTTGAATAAAGCGACCACATAGGACAAAAGACACAATAGAAGGACTGCGCTGATAATAAGGCTGAATCTTCCAAGCACAAATGCTGTCAATGTGCAGATTATTGAAAAACTGACAGTCGCAACTCTTCCAAACTGTGTCGCTATTGTCTTGTGTTTGGCTTTTCGATCTGATCTTATGTCCGCAGCAGCGCCCATCGCATGCAGGCTGGCCACAAAAAAGAGAGCCATGTAGACTTTGAACGGAATCAGGAAAAAAGATTTAGTGAGGACAAAACCCATTGCCACTACAAAAAAGATCACAAGAGCATTGGACACAGAATCGATGATAGGAAGTTCTTTGAGCCTCAAAGGCGGTGCAGAATAAAAATATGATACAAACAATACAAGGAAACAGGCAAGTATATGGACAAAGTTCATGCTGAAGAATGAGGTTATCAGCAACGGCAGTGCACCCAGCATGCTCAAAGTATATACTGTTCTAAGTTCTTTTTTCTTTAATCTCGCCCCGCCTAGAAAAGAATCTTTTCTAGGATTCAGCTTGTCGCTCTCATAATCAAACACATCATTGATGCCGAACAGGAAAAGCGAATAAGGCAGCGTGAAAAATATCAGCTCTAAAATTACCAGAGGACTGAACACAATATCTCCGGCAAGTTTCATGCCAGTAAGAAAAACAAATATCGGTGCAAAATAAAAAACAGGACGACTTATTTTGATAAGCCGCAGAAATCTCATTTTTATTTTTTAGGCGCAGCCTCTTTCTTTTCAGTGACAACGATACCTGCTTCTGTCATCATCTTCTCTATGATCGCTGGAGGTATCTTTGCTTCCACTAAAGCTGCTTTTATCTTTGAAGGCTCTTTGCTCTTGTTCAAAGTTATCAGTTCTTTTGCTTTGGCTTCTAGTTCCTTCCTTCTCTTCTCGAGATCTGCCTGCAGTTTCTTCTTCTCTTCCTCTAGTGCCTTCAGATCTTCTGCTGTAAGCTCTGTCTTCTCAGCCTTTATCTGTTCGTCGTATTTTCCTTCCTGGATTGCTTTCAGTGCTTCTGGCGCAGGCATTCCTTCAACAAGGACTCCCATGCTCTGGCATGTTCCGACAATCTCACGGACTTTTGATTTAAGATTTTTGCCGATCAAAGCATCCTCTTTCATCTTTGCGATCTTGATTACCTGTTCGATACGAAGGTCAGCAACCTTGTCCAGCAAAGGATTTCCAGAACCCTTCTCAACACCGGCTTCTTTTTTGATAAGCGCTGCTGCTGGCGGAGTACCAACTTCAATCTCAAACTCTTTTGTGTCAGAATCAACAATGACTTTTACTGGAACCTGCATTCCTTTGAAGCTTTTTGTTTTCTCATTTATAGCTGCGACTACTTGTCCGATATTTACTTTCAGCGGACCTAAAGCTGGTCCTAACGGAGGTGCTGCAGTTGCTTTACCCCCTTCAATCAAAGCTTCAACAGATTCTTTTGCCATTGTTTAATCGAAAAAACTAGCCTGTATTTATAAAGGCTTCGTTCTAAGAAGCAACCTTTTTCTTGCGTTTAAGAAGCTCAATTTCAATCTCTCCAAAATGATCTTTCTGGTTCAGATTGACACGCCTCTCGCTTGAAAGATGGAGCAGCGGAATAAAAGTATAGACTTTGCTTTCCCTATCTTGAGATGGAAGCAGTTGTGTGAATGTCAGTGCTTTTTTTCCGTTCGTTTTGAAATAATCTTTAATCTGGTTGTACACGCCAACAATAACTTCTGAAATATCAATAGCATCCGGAAGCCGCAGTTTTCTCTGTGCTGCTGGAAGCGCTCGGACAATCCGTCTTTTTCTCACATCCATTGCTTTTTCAAGAGCTTCTACCAGTTCAAAGACAGAGACTTTTCTTTTTCGAGGCTGTGGAGTTCTAGGATATAACGGGGTCTCTGAATCTTCCTGTGCAAACAATGGTTCAAGAAGATCAACATCATCAAAATTCTCAGAATAGACAGCCTGTTCCTGTGTCTGCTGGAACAGCTTGTCAAGCTGCTCTATTTCATGCCCGATCAGGCGTTTTGATTTGACTTTCAATAAGAGAGCAGAAGCAAGGACAACTTTTCCAGAGATCTTCAGGTTCGCGAGTTTCATCTTCCTGACTTGGTCTATGTAGGACTTGGCAAGCTTGGAGATATCAATATCCCAGGGATCCATACCCTCCTCTCTGACCAGTTCCATCAGCAGGGACTGCCATGTAATCTCGTTTTCATCAAATATCAGCTTATAAATCTGCTCTTCCATGCCTAGAATGACGGGATGACCCTTTATAAAGCTTTCGGCCGGTAGTTTTTCAGGAATTCTGCCTTGAATTGCGCGAATTCATTGGCTTTTATAGCCTCTCTTATATCCTCAAAAAGCTTCTGCATGAAATGAAGATTATGGATAGTGGCTAATCTCATCCCCAGGGTCTCTTTTACAAAGAGCAGGTGCCCGACATAGGATTTCGAGAAATTCCTGCACGTGTAACATTTACAGTCTTCTTCGACCGGCCCAAAATCACGCTTATACTTTCCAGCGCCGATTTTTATCGGCCCCTCTCTTGTGAATAATGTCCCCCGTCTCGCATTTTTAGTAGGATACACAGAATCAAAAATATCACACCCTAGTTCTATCGCATGAAGCATTGTATCTGGCGATCCAAGGCCCATAAAATATCTCGGCTTGTTTTTGTCGATCAATGGAAGCTGCCATTTCAAAGCTTGGACTGTCTCTTTCTGCGATTCACCGATAGCAAGACCGCCAAAAGCAACACCATCAATCTTCAGTTCGTTCATTTTTTTTGCGCTTTTCTCTCTGAGATCCTTGAAAGTTCCTCCCTGTGTTATCCCGAATAAAAGTTGCTTGTCATCAGTATATTTTTTTGCAGTGATGCATCGCTCTGCCCAGAGATGCGTACGTTTCACAGAGCCAGCGATATAATCATAGTCTCTTCCATAGTGAGGGACATCGTCAAGGCACATCGCAACGTCTGCTCCAAGATCATGCTGTATCTGTATGCTCTTCTCTGGTGTCAAAGTATGCTTCACTCCAGAGAACGGATCTTTGAAACGCACAGCACGATCATTCACCTCGACAAGCATTGACTTGCTCAATACCTGGAAACCTCCGCTGTCAGTGAAGATGCACCTGTTGAATTTCATATAATTATGGATGCCCCCTGCATCTTTGATTATATCAATTCCAGGACGTAAAGAAAGTATGAATGCATTGCATATTATAGCATTGACATTCATTGCATAGAGTTCTTCTGGCAGCATATTCTTGACAGCAACTTTAGTTCCGACTGGCATGTAGAACGGACTCTCTACTTTGCCGTGTTTTGTATGGAGTATCCCGCAACGCGCTCCCCCTGATTCTGCCTTTAGCTCGAACATGGACTGCTTTAGAGGGAGGCAGTATATATAATTTATTAAAAAGAATGAAAATAATAAAAAAGAATATAAAGAAAGGAAATCTTCAAAAGATTATGAAAAGAGGGCTGATAGTACTATTGATTCTTATGATGTTTCTAGTTCCAGTTTCTTTTGCAGAGGAATACTATCTTCCAGGCGAGCAGCCGCAGACAACAGTGACAACTGCAACAGCCACATCAGATACAGAAGACACATATGTCCCGCCGACACCTGCAGAAGAAAAAACAATTGTGAGACAGAATTATTATGACATACAAGACCTCCAAAAAGAAGCACTTAATTTCTGCAGGAAAAAAGAGCATGATTCTGCAGTTGAGAAACTTGATAGTGCGTTCGAGCTTGCAGACGAACTGGCATACATCAACCAGGGCTTCAACAGGCTCGAAGATCTTGCAAAAGTCTGGATACTCTGCGCAAGCTACCAGGAAGGCGAGGAAAGAACTCCATATATTCTTGGAGCAGGCAGGGCAGTAGAAGCTGGAATGGTGAAAGCAGACATGTACATCGAAGCCCAGAAGATCAGAGCTTCCCAGATGTTTCTAATTCTTGCAGGCGGATGGGAGAAGATGAGATACCAGGCAAGAGATCTCGAGACAAAATACAACCAGCAGTTCACTTGTGAGATGGAATTATACTGCTTAGAGAAATCAAAAGAGCTCGAACATCCTCAGGCAGAAGAGACTATCAACAAACTTGCATCCTCAGGAGAGTGCGAAGGCTTCTCTGCAAAAGCTCCAGAGGAACAGCCAAGAGAAAAAGAGAAACAGGAACTGATTGATGAACTTATACAGCCGCAAGAAGTCCAGCAGCCACAGCCAACAGAAGAGATG
>JAHWHI010000002.1 GCA_019323355.1 Candidatus Woesearchaeota archaeon
AAATAATAGAGGAAACAAGATCCAGAGCAGACGGATTCCTTGAGATAGAAAGAGAAGGAAGCACAATAATACAATTAGGGCCATACAGAATCGTCATCACCAGGCCCCCATTCTCAGACGGATGGGAGATCACAGCAGTAAAGCCAATCAAAAGACTCAGCCTTCAGGATTACAAGCTCAGCGAAAAAATGCAGAAAAGGGTAGCAGAACAAGCAGAAGGAATCCTAATAGCAGGAGCACCAGGACAGGGAAAGACAACATTTGCACAGGCGCTCTCAGAATATTTTGCAGACCAGCAAAAAATAGTCAAGACCATAGAAGCGCCAAGAGACCTCGTGCTGCCAGACACGATAACACAACTCGCAATAAGCAGAGGCACTCCTGCAGAGGTGCACGATGTTTTATTATTATCCAGGCCAGACTACACTGTATTTGACGAGATGAGAAACACACCAGACTTCCTCTTATATTCTGACCTGAGACTTGCAGGAGTAGGAATGGTCGGCGTCATCCATGGAACAAATCCTCTAGATGCAATACAAAGATTCATAGGAAAACTAGAATTAGGAGTTATACCGCACGTGATAGACACAGTGGTGTTCATCAAGGGTGGACAGATAGACAAAGTTCTTTCGGTTGAGATGCTAGTCAAAGTGCCTTCAGGAATGACAGAAGCAGACCTTGCAAGGCCAGTCATAGTTGTCGCAGACTTTGAAACAAACAAGCCAATGGCAGAAATATACTCATACGGAGAAGAGACAGTAGTGGTTCCAGTAAGCGAGACATCAGCAGGAGAGATGACCGGGGCAAAAAAACTGGCAGCAGAAGCAATACAAAGAGTGATGCAGAAATTCACAGACCAGATGAAAGTAGAGATGCCGTCAGAACACAAGGCAATAGTCTATGTACCAAAGCAATACATCGCAGGAATAATAGGCAAAGAAGGAAAGAATGTGACGAGGCTAGAGGAACAGCTAGGAATAGGACTGGACATAAGAGAACTCGGCGAAGAACAAGCAACAGCAGAAAAACCAGAAGGAAAAGAAGTAAGGCATGAACTTAACATGGCCAGCAAATACATAGAGATCCATGTCGGAGAGAACCTGCAAGGAAAGGACGTGGACATATACGTAGAAAACGAATACCTCGCGACATTCAACATAGGCAAAAAAGGACTAATCAAGATAAAGAAAAACAACCCACTAGGAAAAGCAATCCTTAACGCCCAGAAATACGGAGAAAAAATAAAACTTTTCAAAGCCTAGTGCCATAAAGGACCTTTGCAACAGCATACTTCTTATCATGATCAGGGATATCCCGAGCATCCCAGATATAGGTACACACCTTACTCATCATACTAGGAGGAATCCTTGCTTCATAAATGCCACAAGAACGCAGGGCCTTTGCCACTACCTCACAGACAAACTCATTCTTTGCAAAATCATTACGAAGCTCCTGAATAAGATCTTCACAACGCTTCTTATTCATAAGCATTGACGTGGGTCTTCGCTCAGACAAAAAATCACCTATATTTTTTTATAAAACCAGACTAAATTCTATATAAGCTTTTCGACAAATATGGTTTCTGCAACACAATAAAATTTATATAACCAGCCACAGTTGTTTTTAACATGAATTTGTTTGATGGCATATTGGGGGATGAAGAGAGCCTATTCAAGAACGAGGATGCGCTAGATACAGAATTCGTCCCAAAACTGCTTCCATTCAGGGAAGAGCAGCAGAGAGAGATAATACTAAGCATCAAACCATTGATGCAGGACCGCAATGGAAAAAACCTCTTCATCTGCGGAGCCCCAGGGATAGGAAAAACAGCAGCAACAAAATGGATATTCAGGGACCTGGAGTATAATACAGACGATGTTGTCCCAATCTACATAAACTGCTGGCAGAAAAACACGACATACAAGATATTCGTAGAGATATGCCACCTGCTCGACTACAAGTTCACGCAGAACAAGAACACAGAAGAACTGTTCAAGGTTATACAGACCGTGGCAAACAGGAAACCTATCGTGTTCGCATTCGACGAGATAGACAAAGTAGAGGATTTTGACTTTCTTTATTCAATACTTAATGACATCTACAAAAAAAGCATATTCCTGATAACCAACTACAAAGAATGGCTGGACAAATTAGAGGACAGGATCATGTCCAGGCTGCTGCCAGAGATAGTGGAATTCAAATCATACGACGAGAAAGAGACATCAGAGATACTTAAACAAAGAACAATGTACGCATTCATACCAGGAGTCCTTGATGACACTGCATTCACGCTCATATCACAAACATCATCAGAGAGGGGGGATATCAGAGCAGGACTGTATCTATTAAGAGAGGCAGGAAGGATAGCTGAGAGCCTAAGCTCTAAAAAAATAACAGAAGAGCATGCACACAAAGCAATCGAGAAAATAGAGGATTTCAAGATTAAAAAATCAACTGACCTGGATGAAGATACTCGCTTAGTCCTATCTGTCGTCAAAGAGAACTCTGACAAGAAAATAGGAGACTTGTTTGAAGAGTACAAGAAAAAAGGCGGGACAGGCTCGTATAAGACTTTTCAGAGAAGGATCGAGAAGCTAAGCAAAGCACAATTTATTACCGCCAATAAGGTGACTGGAAAAGAAGGAAATACAACAATAATAAGTTATACAAAGAAACTGACTGAATTCTAGAAAAGCTTTATATATTTTCTGGCAATAAACAGAATCATGACATATAAAGATAGAATAACAGAATCAATAGGAATGCCAATAAACCCGCACAGGCACGCAAAACAATCTA
>JAHWHI010000083.1 GCA_019323355.1 Candidatus Woesearchaeota archaeon
GACTGTTTATGATAAGTCTGGTTCTATTGGCAAGAGGTATGCCAGGAATGATGAGATCGGCACTCCTTATTGCTTGACAGTTGACTTTGATTCTCTTGCAAATGAGGATGTCACTATTAGAGACAGGGATTCCACAGATCAGAAGCGTGTCAAGATCAAGGATTTGAGCAATACTTTGTTCCAGCTTTTGACAGGCATTGTCAAGTTTAAGGACCTGAAGTAATAGCAAAGCTTTTAAATCAAGATTTTTTCTATCGTCATTATTGGGACGATAGCTCAGCCTGGGAGAGCACACGGCTGAAGAAGTCATCACCTGAAACTCAGGTTTCAGTTACCGTGGTGTCGGGGGTTCAAATCCCTCTCGTCCCATTTTTATTTCCACTTTAGTTTTCTTCCCAAAACTCTCTCTAGCTCTTTTATTCTTCTTTCAACTTTTTTCCGGGTTTTATCAGATTGTGCTAATGCAACTTCATAAAATTTCTCAAGTATTTCTGGTTTTATTATTTTCACTTGAATGCCATAGAAATTTATTTTGTCAAAGCGTTTTGGGAAAGGTTTGTTCTTTGAATCTCTATAAGTGTCTTCAAGCGGGTCTGTCTCAACTTTTAATTTTCCTTTTTTTATTATGAGCGCATATCCTCCTGGAAAAGCCTTGAACGGTATTCCTTCTTTTTCCAAAATCTTAATCACTTTTGCAGATTTTTTCTTAGGGATTAATAAGTCAATGTCATTAACGGTTATATTTTTGTCTTTTGTGTGATAAAAATGAGCAAAACTTCCATATATAACAGGCTCTATTCTTGCATTTTTAAGAAGCAAAATAATTTTTTTAGCAAAGGGTATTAGTTTTTTAAAAGATTCTTTGTTTTTAGGAAGCATATTATTTGTCCGCCTTTTTCTATCAGCTCAATACTCCAGTAACATTGACTATCTGTGATGCTATCATGTTGAATATCAGCATTACTACTAGTGCTATTATGCAGTAAAGCACTGTGCTTCTTATCAGGTTTCTTCCCAGTGCGTATTTTTCGCTCAGTTTGTCTGCTCCGTTCTCTATTCCGTTTGCCAGTTGTGTCAATAAAAATACTATCTGAAAGACATATATCCCGACCACTGCCTGGAAATAATATGTTGGTATGCCGTCTCCGAATAATGCTGCTATCTTTGTTACCTGTCCCCCTACTTCAGATGCTCCCAGGTTTTTGATGTTTCCAGATAGAGCTCCTAAGATATAAGTTATCATGGATGTTATTCCTATAACCACCCCTGCTATTGCAGGTGTAAGGAAGTGTATTTGTGATTTCATGTCAGATATGATGTCTGCCATCAGATCTTTTAAGCGTTCATTCACTTTATGTATCTCTTTTATGTATCTTGATATGTTCATCAGTGCCTGTGCTGCTATTATTGGCCCTTTTTTTACGCTTTCGATGAGGACTTTCATCGAGCTTTGGATTATGTTTGATGGGAAGTATACCAGTGCTCCTGTTCTTGGGTTGAAGATAGCATCTCGCACGCTCATGCCTAGCTTGGATATGTTTGTTGCCACGAGCTTGAAGAAATTTCCGCTTGTAGTATCTCCCATTACGTTTGCGACTTTTTGGAATGCTATCTCTGCAGGCAGTCCGTCTCCCAGCCTGTTTCCTAGCTGGAAAAGTGCAGATGCAAATTCATCTTCTAGTTTTTTTGATTGTTCTCTTATCTTTATGACGTTCTTGCTTCTGAGATGATAATAGAGCCCTACGCTTAATGCCAGTGCAAGAGGGAATAGCAGGCTTATCAATGCAGCTCCGAGGCCGTATGGCCCCACTATTTTTCCTTTGTTCACTCCTGTTCCTTCTCTGTATTCCAATAATTTTATTCCCATCGGAAGGTTGATGTCAAAGTCAGGGGAGGGATTTATCATGTGCAGCAATAATGGTATGGCTGCAAAGGAGAGTAGAAGCCCCCCTATCAGTATGCATATGAAGATTGGCTGTATCTTTATCTCTGAATTGCCTATCTTGACTAGTATGTTCTTGTATTTTTTTAGTTCTGGGTTGATCTCAGAGATATCAGTATCACCATACCCTGTGGGTCTTTTTGACAGTATGCTTTTTCCGAGGTAATATACTATGACAGGCAGTATGAAGTTGTACAGTGTTGCTATATGCCACCAGGTCACGTTTTCCATGAAGCTCACTACCAAAGGCAAGATAACCAGCCCTAATATTGGCAGTATCACGCCCATCATGTGGAGCATGGTTATCGGTGATTTCAGGTTTTGTGCATAGTGGAGCATTTTTTCATATGTCTCTGTAAGGATAACGTCTAGTGATTTGTCCAGCAATGCAAGTCTTCTGTCTTCTGATGTTTCATATAAGGATCCTTCGATGAGGTGGAATGATTCGACAAATTCATTGTTCCATTTTTTCCATGTTTCAAGGTATTTGTCTAGTGATTCTTTTACAGATTCATACACTCCTGCTTCCACGTTCCATATCACTTTTTTCAGGTCAAGGGATAATGGCGGCGAAAGGTGTTCAGAGGCGAATTCTATTGCGTTTTCAAGGTTTGATGTGTGCCTCATGTATGTAACGACATAGAATATGCATAGGACCATCTGGTTGCTTGCTTTCATTCGCCAATTGTTTGCAAGGAAATCTGGCATTCTTGCAAAGACGACTATCAATGCAAATCCGAGCATTATTGATATTATTACGAAGAATAGTGAGCCGATTATCAGGCTGAATATCGAGCCTAGGGCCATCACTGTCAATGGCATCAGGTAGGATAGCGAGGTTACTCCTTCTGGTGTTACAGAGAGGTGGCAGATTTCTATGGATTCTTTAAGTTGTTCTGCTCTTTGTGGTTTTACCTTGACTCTGAGTATTTTTTCGCAGAAATTGCATGCTTTTTCGTAAAAGGTCATTGCTTTTGGCATTGATTCCTGCTTGAATGCCTTGTATTCTCTTGTGAATGTTCTTTCAGATGGTGCGATTTCAGTTATTGCCAGTTCTGACTGTAGTTTTTGCTTGTATTTTTCTACCAGGTCCTGCGCGTTTATTTGGTCTGCCATCTTAGAAGTTCATCTTTTTGATGTATCTTTTCAGCCATTCGTTCCACCTGAACAATATTTGTTTGCTGTCAAGATTGCCGAGCTCTTCTTTTACTTGGTCTGATATCCTGTGGAATTCATCATTTGCAGTTACTGTGAATGGCGCTTCAAGTATATTTTGGTTCTTTGTTTTTTCAGATATGTCTATTATTGCTTGTTTTATTTTGGTTCTCAGTTCTATGTTGTCCCATACTGCATCCCAGTTTCCTGCCCAGTCTCTCACATTTCCTGCGATTCCTTTTATGACTTCAGAGTCTCCGTTTAGCAGGTCTCTTGTCGGCACTAGCTGGTCTGTTTTCGCGTCGTATCTCATCAGGTCTACAAATCCCCCTTCTCTTAAGGGGTCTTCTTCCCAGTGTTTTCTTACCTCTGTTATCTGTGTTATTCTTCTCCATTTATGCAGCCCGTCTGGGCTTTTTACAGGATTTGCCACTGCAACTATGTCTGTTGCTTTGAAGCTTGTTCTTGGGACTTCAAGGTCATTGACTACCCTGTCAAATACTCCGTAAGGAGAATCTCCGTGTATTGTTCCTGCCACTACGTTTGCGAGTGCTCCTACTCTCATTGCTTCGTATAGTGCTTTTGCTTCTGTGCTCCTGACCTCTCCTACTATCAGGCTGGAGTCTCCCATCCTCAATGTAGATCTTATTCCTTCATCTGCACTTACCTCTGTTGTTCCTCTGGTCATTGCAGCTGCCACTTTCATTGGCTGGATGTTGTAGTTTAGATCGCGCAGTGCTTTTACTGGGAGCTCTAATGTGTCTTCTATTGTTATGATTCTTCCTTTCCTCATGATCTCTACCATTACTGATCCGAGGAATGATGTTTTTCCTGCGCTTCTTGTTCCTGCGACAAGCATTGTTCTTGCTCCGTCTATTAGGAAGCTCATCAGGCCTGCGGCCATCGGCGTTATCATCTTTGTGTTTATGAATAAAGGCAGGGTCCAGGGCTTGTCGCGGTGCCTTCTCAAGGCGAACGCTATTCCTTGTGGGTCTAGCGGTTCTGTTATTGCCGCGACTCTCGCTCGTACTCCTGGCAGGACAAGTTCTGTGTCCAATATTGGGTTGGCCTCATCAAGCGGCCTGCCAGAAATCATTCTGAGCTTAGACGCCCAGGACTCTGCTTCTGTGGGGGTTGGAATTATGTTTGTGTAGCAGTCACCATAGTCTTGGTGTATTATGAATATGGGTGTCCTGCCCATCGGGCTGTTTATTGTTATGTCTTGTATTTTTTTGTCTTGGAGCAATACCTCTATCAGCCCGAATCCTACTGTGTATCTTACAAGTATTCTTGTCAGCTCCTCTTTGTCTTTTTTTCGTAGTGTGTAGTTTCTGTATCCTGCAAGTTCTTCCAGAAGGTCTGATCCTACATTGTTGAATACCTCTCGCATTCTTTCAGGGTCTACGAATTCGCTTCTTTTCGGCTTGTGTTCAGCCATTATTTTTCTTGCTGCATCAAGTATCTCGTATTTTTCTTCTGTGAGCCTGAATTCTGGAGGTAGTATGTGGTAGAGGTTCTGTACTGTGTTTGGCATGGTGAATATTGTGACTTCTGTCCCGTTCACCTCATAGCTGTCTATTGTCTCGGCATCTGAAGGGTATTCTGCCATGAGTTTTGTGAACATGAAATCCGGTTTTACGAGAGGGGCGAACATTAGCCGGTATACCTCTCTGTCGCCTATTTTATATCCTGCCAGATGCGGCTGTGCGAGCTGTATTATTTTTGTTTTTTCCAGGCTTTTTGCTATGTCGTTTAGAAGTTCATAATATTGCTGAAGGCAGTTGATTCCTTCTTCAGGCATTATTTTTCTTTCTATGAGGTTGTGCTCTTTTCTTAGCAGTCTTCTTAGCTGGACATATGTTCCTATTGGGTCTGATTTTAGCTGCTGGAATATCAGGTCTTGCAGCGCGATATATCTTGGGTCGACATATCTTCTGCATTGCGGCGTTGCCAGCAGGCCTTGCTTGAGCTTGTGCTTTATGATGTCTTTGTACAGCCTTGCTATTTCCAGTAGCATCATTGTCTCATTATAGTCGTATTCATAGTCTCTTTTCTGTGTGATTATGATTCTTGTTGCATTGCCTGCTTCTGCAAGCGTGTCTATCACCATTGCCATTGTTTTCGGAGAATCCTCTATCGAGGGGAAGAACGCGCACTCTTCGCAGTTTATTCTTATGGTTATCTCGTCCCCTTCTCTTATTATTTCATACTCTCCGCATTTTGGCATTTTATCCTTCTTTTTCCTCCTCTTTCAGTCTTTCAAGTGCAATCTCGATTAGGTGTGATTTGTTTCGATATTTTTTCCTGTCTTTAGCGACCTTTTTCTCTATCCATTTGATAAGGTCTTCATCTATTGTTGCAGATATCGGTTTTTTACTCATTTTTTAACCTAAAAAACATATTATTTTATATATTTTGTGTTTTTTCTTATTATTTGATATATTTTATAATATATTTGCCAACTACTCTGGTATAGTTACACAAATTTATTATTTGAGGAGCGATTAAGTAGGAAAAATGGTGGATATTACAGGAAACAGCCCAGCAGCAGAGCAAAAGAGAGGTTTATTCAGCGGACCGCCCCCTTCTCCAGATGGCAGGGGAGTTTCAAGGGCAGAAGATGATATGAACAAGCTATCTGCAAGGCTGAAGATTTCTGAGGAGCGTTATAATGAGCTGAGGAGGAAGTTTCTTCTGATAGAGCAGAACATGATAAATAATAATAAGAAGGCAATGAATGAGATCAAGGTCCTTAATTCAGAGATCACAGAC
>JAHWHI010000084.1 GCA_019323355.1 Candidatus Woesearchaeota archaeon
AAGAGATGGCAAAGAATGGGTTGAAAAGAGGGCAGAACAAACTAGAGATATATATGATGTGCGAGATCCCTTCTAATGTGATTCTAGTTGAAGAGTTCGCAAAGATCTTTGACGGTTTTTCAATTGGAACAAATGATCTTACACAGTTGACACTTGGTCTTGATCGAGACTCTGAACTTATTTCACATCTTTATGACGAACGGAACACTGCAGTGAAGTCAATGGTCGCGCGTGTCGTGCTTGGTGCGAAGAAGGCTCGACGGAAGATCGGAATCTGCGGAGATGCACCTTCGACTTATCCAGAGTTTGCACAGTTTTTAGTGAAATGTCACATCGATAGCATCTCTCTTTCTCCTGACGCTGTCCTGAAAACAACTTTAAAGATCGCAGAGATGGAGAAAAAGTTGAAAGTTAAGGCTTGATGTATCCCCGACTAGATGTTGCCTCTGATTGTCCTTTGTATCTTGATTCTTTTCCTTTCCATAGTCCACTCCACATTGGACTCTGCATTCTTCTAAGACCAAAAGAGGTGATTGGCATTCCTGCTCTAAGTACGTAAGCGTTATGAGGATAATGTTCTAAGGTAATCTTGCCGTTAAAAACAGATCTTGAGTGGATCAATGGTGCGTTTGGATGATTGTACATGGGAGTCCATCCTGCTCGTGAAATATGGTGCATACTATGCCAGACAAAACCAATATGGCATGAACAGATACTGACTGTTTCTGCTGTTGATGAGATGAAAAACTCGCCTTTGTTTCCCCAGAATTCTTTTTCGTCAAGAATAATCTCTTCAAAGAGCTTGTCAACAGATTTTCTTGGATCAATAATTCCTCCTTTGTATTTTCTGATCTTTTTATCGAGTGTTAGGATCACTCCATTATTATCGTATTCAAACTCTTCAGCTTTCAATTGTTTTCCATCTCTTTCTATTCTTAGAATTCCTTGGGCAATAAGATCACCGACTTCCATTGGATGAACATATTCAGATCCAACGCTTGGAACTATTTGTCCTGGCGCGTCTCCTGGCCTTAGCTTAACATGAGTTCCGAAAGTGCTTACCGAAAGCAATGGAGTTCCTTCAAATTTTCTTCCGCCTACAAGTTCATCGTGATCTGCTTGTTCTACTCTTACACCGCATCTTGCCCAGCTGCTTCTTGTGAAAATAGGCGAGAAAAAAAATTGTTCTTTGAAAATTTCTTCTTCTGTTGTCGCAAGATAATGATGTCCTGGGAGAAGCAGCCAGAAATCTCCATCTTCCATCGGAACTTCTATCAGACGCTTGATGAAATTTTCGCGAGACAGATCTTTTGGCGGTTCATGATTTAGCATTTGATATATTTCTTTTATTTCAAATAGGTCTCTTGGAACAGTGTATAATTGTTTCACCCTCAGGTCTATACCTGCATTTCCTATCTCTTGTTTGTTTCTGACAATAAAAGAACCTTCTCTTTCTGCCTCTTCTATGTCAAGCCTTGTGAATATTCCCATACGAACTGCATGTCTCAGGCAATATAAATTATTTCACCCAAACCTTTATAAATGCACTATTTTCCCTTGTATGTACTGGAGATGTGCCCAAGCGGTGAATCCGGAGGTTGATTTAAATGTCTATGTACAAATATATTAGAGAAGCATGGAGTAAACCAAAACAGAAACTCGGTCCATTGTACCGGGACAGGATGCGTGTCTGGAAAAAGCAGGCAGCAACTGTAAGAATCGAACGGCCAACAAGACTTGACCGTGCTCGTTCTCTTGGATACAAAGCAAAGCAAGGAATTGTAATGGTCAGACAGAGAGTGAAGCGTGGCGGTCGTATGAGACCACAGTTCAAATCTGGCCGGCGTTCAAAACATATGAGACGAAAGAAAGTTCTGAACATTAATTTCAAGGCTATTGCAGAACAGAGAGCACAGAGAGAGTTCACTAACCTTGAAGTCTTGAACAGCTATTATGTTGGCAAGGATAAACTTTATCTTTGGTATGAAGTGATCATGGTTGATCCTCATCACCCTGTGATCAAAAAATCAATGCCATGGATGAAGACTGCTGGAAACCGTGTTTTCAGAGGCAAGACATCTGCTGCTAGAAAGAGCAGAGGCCTCAGAAACAAGGGAAAAGGCGCTGAGAAAGTTCGTTAATTTTCTCTTTTTTTCTTTATATATTGACCGCAACCTTTATATATTCTTATCTACTTTTCAGTAGCATCATGAGGGGGAAATACTTATGCATTCTATTGGGACTAGCAGTGTTTCTAGCTATGATTCCATTTGTTGCAGCTACCTCCAATTCTGTAGGAGATATTGAGATCCTATCTATGTCTGCTACTAATTTTACTGGAAATCTTGGAACTGATTTCACTGGAACATTCCAGGTACGGAACAATCATGCCAACCAGTCATTGTTAGTGAGCTTTTCTGAATCAGGGTTCAGCGGACTTGATGTTAATTTTGATCCGACATCAAGAAGCATCGGTCCTGGCCAGACAGATACAATCAATTTTGAGATAGTAACAGAGCCTGATTCTGGAACAGGCATTTACACAGGACAGATCTACGCTCAGTATGATTCTTCTAACAGAGATTATTTTAATGCAGTAGTCAATCTGACTCCTTCATCTTTAGGAGACAAGCTTAAGATAGATTCAGTTTATATTGAGAATGAAAGACTGGTTGAGAATGGCACTGTAGATGGTATATTTCCAATGGACCGTATTGACATTGAAGTCACTGTGAGGAGCCTTTTCACAGAGAATACTAATCCACGGATCG
>JAHWHI010000003.1 GCA_019323355.1 Candidatus Woesearchaeota archaeon
CAAAGGTAGACTGCGATTAGAGCAATTTGAGGACTTAGATCCAGATGCAGATATAATAGATGAAGACTCTGGCAGGACATACCGGGCAGGGGACATTCTATCCAGCAAGAACTGGACAGCTGCAAAACTCTGGGAACGTATCCGGGCGAACACAGCACCAGAATTCCAGAGAAATGTTGACACAGCTTTCACAATAATCTATGGCGGAGACGTCCTGAGACTAAGCCGCATGAAAAGATTGAAATTCTTGAGAAAAATAGATCTGGCGCAACTAGCAGAAGACCTTAAGGAAAGAGGGGTCCTCCAGGAAAATGCAGAACATTCCTACCAGCCAGATCCGGAACTTCCTTTGTTTGATGATGCTGTCAAGATCCATAAGATAAAGGATCGTGTCGAAGCTTTCAGAAAGATAAAAGAGGAGGATGACAAACGTCTTGGGATTGTAAGAGAAAAAGAAGGTTTCAAGGGTGCTCATGTCTTCAAATTGAAATGCATTGTTGCAAAGTATGGTTTTGATGTCATCAGCCTGCTTAATTCTCTTGAACCTGTGAATGTCTTTGACAAGAAACTGGAAGGCACCCTGGAAAGACTGATCGATAAGTATCAGGGAAAGCCGAAACCAGCAGAAGTTAGAGAAAAACAGGAAAAACAGGAGAGGTCAGGAGCTTCAGAATCCCCATCACAATGTGAAATCTGCTCGCAGGACACATCATTATATTCTATAACCTGGAGAGAGATGTTGGAGGATGGCACCTTCGGAGGCCGTTCATTAAAGACCGGAAAAGACTGTGGTTCAAGTTTGTTCTCACTGTTCGACATTGATGCTTTCAGGGATAAGCTGAGAAAAGCACAAATCAAAGAGACTGATTTTGAAGAAGATTTTGATCTTAAGTTTACAAAATGGGAACGTCAAGAGCCAGGAGAAGAAGAACCTGAAGAAACATTAGCAAGAGACAAACAACTAGAACTGGAAGAGGCTTACAGAGAGGAATTGTTAGAAAGATTAGAAGAAGCAGACCGGGTCAGGCAGCATATGGGTGATGCAAGCGAGATGCTGAGAGCAATGCAGGTGCGTGCAAGTTATCTAGGATTCTTCAGAGAGGAAGCTGTGGCAGGAAACCTGCCAGAGAGAGAGACCAACATCTTATTGAAGATGTTGAGAAGGCCTTCAGAAGTCACAGACACTGAAAGGATTCTCATGAAAGATTATTACAACAGGGAATGTTACTTCAAAAAATCAGAGACAATCGGACCTATCGTAGAGGATATTGAATACTTGATAGAACAGGGGATACTAAGGGTGGATAATCCAAGATATATCCGTGCAAGAACAAAAGGTCTCCTTGATCCAGAGAGAGATTCTCTAAACACATATGAGATAGACCAGGTTCTGGCGATCGTACCAAACCTTATGAGCATAAGGAAACGAAAGCACAACGAGATATTAAAGGAGCACAAGAAACGTTCAATGGAAGATGCGATTTCAGCACTGTTCGACCTTATAGAAAAAGATAGGATGATAGAAGAGATAGATTTCAGGAAATTAAGAGGTTCCACAAGACACATTGGAAGTGATTTCTATCTGACAAACAAGTTCTATAACAGATGGATGGTCGGAAAAGCACAAGTACAGCAGACAAGGGCAAAGAGACTAGAACATCTGATGAACAATATTAGTACAATTGAATCAATAAAATCATTCGAAGAGAAATACCGCCTATTAATGCCAATTTACATTAAATCAAAGTTGCCGGAATATGAGAATAAAGAATTTGAAGATCTTGATGATAAGTTTGTGTTATGGGAGGATGTTGAGAAAAATCCAGAAGCATACTTTGGAGTCAAAGGAGCGACAGCAAGAGAGATCCTCGACACTGTGATGTACAGCCTGCATACAACAAACTCTGTCTACAGGAAATTTGTAGCAGAGCATGTTAAGAAAACACGGCAACGAGTCGGGATCGAGAAACTGCTAAGAAAAGGGATAATCTCGCAGAGATATCTTGGCAAGGATGGCCAGATCGCAAAATGGTACAAGAATCTGAGAACGAAACGAGTCCAGAAAGTCGACAAAGACCTGCAGCAGAAGATAAAAGAGATCCACGAAGCATTAAAGCTTCCGTATGTCATCAACATACATCCATTTGAGGAATATAGAAAAGACCTAAGCAAAGTACAATATGTCAATTCTGGAGACGCGTTAACAATACAGCAGATCCACAGAACATTATCATATATTATGCCAAAGTTCAAGGGTGCAAAGGCCCGTAATGTTGTAAATGCAGTAAAGAAATTAGAGCAGTACAAGGGGCATTATATTGTCGAAGAGGATACTCTGGGTTATCTAAAATTGAAACAATTCCATGGCCCAAAGACAGAAAAATCATTTTGTCCCCAGAAATCAAAGGCTTACGTCGAATATTATGATCCTGTGAGAATAAAGCAGGAGAAAGAAAAACTAGAAAAGTACGTTGAAGTAGAAGGCAGATGGCTTGACAAGCTAGAAGCAGTCTTCACTTTCAAAAAGATGGTCAAGAATCTTAGTTGGAGCAAGCCATTCAATCTAAAAGACGTAAGAGAGGAAAGATTGCCAGAGAAACTTCTTGTTGACAGAGACATTAAAAAGAAAGTTGACAAATGGTATCAGGATTTAGAGGATATTAATTTTGTCGAGATTGACGAGACATTCATTGAAAGGTATGAAGCACTAGAGAGGCTGGCAAACAGATATCCAATATTGCGCCAGGTATGGAAACCAGATGCAATAGAAGAATTCGCATACAATATTTACAAGGGGACTCGAGCTGGAAAAAAGCTTCTCCCTGCGACAATTGCAAAACTAGATAGTTTCAATCCAGAGGAAAGTAATGCCTACAAGCTTCTGGATAAGGAAGACCCTATAATCGCAGCAATCGTCAGAAAGGAAAGAAAGACTTTTGCGAGCCATATCTCAAAACGCATATACAATAGAATAAGAGGAAAAAGAAACATCTGGAGGGTCATCCACGGTACAGTAGAAGGCATTCGTTACGGAAAAAGAAAAAGAGAATACCAGGCAAGAGTTGCTGGCCAGGGGAGATACGATCTTCTTCATTTCCAGGACTTCACAAAAGGCCTGAGGGAAATTGCAGAACCAACAGGAGAGATCAAAGAGACAGAATTCAGGGTTCCGGATTATATCTTAAGAAATCTTTTTGTTGACAGATTGAGCTGGGGAGGGAAAAGCGTGAACATAACACCAATCTCAGTCGTAAATAGGCTAGGTATAGAGCATGTTGACAAACCAGTCTCAGAAGTTCCAGAAAGAAAAGCTTTCCTAGAAGAGATTGCAAAAGGGCTCTTTGATGGAGAACAATACTCGGTATATCTAGAGGATCATGAAGTTGGAAGATTCTATAAGGTGCAGGCATCCCAAGGAGAGCCAGGTATCATAAGAGTCACAGGATTGTACGGAAATCTAGGAGAGCATAGAAAACTTTCTTTGAAATACAAAGGTCCAGATTATCTGGAAGCTGCAAGAAAGTTTGTTGACACAGTACTTGAACGTTTCAGAGCGCGAGCTGGAAAACCAAGACATTATGTTGAGAATTTCAGAGAGGATTTCGACCTTAAACGCATACCAGAATACGCAGCATTAAAAGAATTCGAAAGGATTGCGAACGAAGAACTTCAGAAAGGATATACTCTTAGGCAGCTAATTGCCTAGACCAATCTTCTTACAGCATGTACAATATTCTCTGCCTGCAGATGGTACTCTTTCAAAAGCCCTTCTCCATCACCAGACTGGCCAAACTGATTATCGACTCCAAGACGTATCATCTGCGTATTTTTATTTCCTAATCTCTCACACAGCAATGCTGCGACTGCATTTCCAAATCCACTGTTGAGCTGTCCTTCTTCGACTGTCACAATCGGTCGTGGACATCTAAGTATTGCTCGTTCATCTAAAGGTTTCAAGGTAGACATATTAAGAACAGTAACATATATTTTATGCTCCATAAGCTTCATTGCTGCTTCCATTGCTTTCTCGACCATATAACCGCATGCTATGATTGTCGCATCTTTTCCATCCATCAATTTCTGCGCCCGACCGTATGTAAACTTGGTTTGGTATTGTTTGCCAAATTTCTCGTGCAAGTCAGGAATCTTGTTCCGCCCGAGACGCACATAGCTTGGCCCAACATCTTTCACAAGCCATCTGATGATTTGCTCTGTCTCGTTGGGATCTGCAGGCACAAATACTTTAAGGTTCGGCATCGAGCGCATTATCGCAATGTCTGAAAGCGCCTGATGTGTTGCACCATCCTCACCAATAGTAAGTCCTGCATGCGTAGCACATACCTTTACATTGACATTAGAGTAACAGATGGAAACTCGGATCTGGTCAAGTGCGCGCGCAGATGCAAAGCATGCGAATGTCGATGCAAACACAATCTTTCCTGTTGTCGCAAGACCAGCTGCAGTAGACATCATGTTAGCTTCAGCAATTCCAAAGTCAAAGAATCTTCCAGGATGCTTCTCTGCAAATTTTCTTGTCCGTGTTGATTCAGAGAGGTCAGCATCTAGAACTACTATGTTCTTATCTTTCATACTCGCCAGAGTCTCTCCGTATGCGTCTCTTGTCGCTCTCATTGCAGCTCCTTTAATGCTTTTTCCAGTTCTTTATCATTGGGGGCCTTGCCGTGCCATTCAGCCTTATTCTCCATGAAGGAAACACCTTTTCCTTTCACAGTCTTTGCGATTATGATATTAGGCTTTTGGTTAGGATTTCGTGTTGCTTTTTTCAGGGCAGATAGTATCTCACGATAATTATGCCCGTCAATTTCCTGTACATTCCAGTTGAATGCCTTGAACTTGTCAGCCAGTGATCTTGAATCCATCACATCCTTTGTGAATCCATCTATCTGCAGTCCATTCGAATCGAGAATAACAACAAGATTGCTTAGCTCGTGGTGTGCAGAGGACATCGCAGCCTCCCAGATCTGCCCCTCGTCACATTCACCGTCACCGATCATGCAATAGATGATTCCAGGATTTTTATCGATTTTATATCCCAAGGCCATTCCAGCTGCAGCTGACAAACCTTGGCCAAGACTTCCAGTTGACATCTCAATACCGGGGGTATCAACCATTGAAGGATGTCCCTGTAGTTTAGACCCTACCTTCCTGAAAGTATAAAGCCATCTGAACGGGAAATAACCGCAATCAGAAAGAACAGCATACAACGCAGGACAGCAGTGCCCTTTTGACAGAACAAATCTGTCACGCTTTATCCATTTTGGATCTTTTGGATTATGCTCCATAATAGAATAGTATAAGCATACAATGATGTCGATTGCTGACAAAGAACCCCCTGGATGCCCGCTCTGTGCCTTGCTGCACATCACAAGGATATTCCTGCGCATATCTTTAGCTTTCTCTTTCAGAAACTTTATATCAGACGTAAGCTTAAAACGCAAAATATCACCCTCTTTTTTATTATTCTATATAACCCGCCTATATAAATGTTTTGGAAGGGATAAATTTTTATATGCGTAATCCAAGATAGATAATATGAAATACATTATATGTACATTGCTTGTTTTGGCAGTCCTTTTGACAGCATGCGCACCAACAACAACCCTTCCAGAACCGCCAACCCCAGATAAGAACGAAGGTTGCTTCTGCACAATGGAGTTCAATCCAGTATGCGGTGCTGATGGAAACACTTACTCAAATGCGTGCATGGCTGGCTGCCAGAATGTAGAGATTGCTCACGAAGGCGAATGCTAGAATACGATCGCGATCTCGTCACGATCAATTCTGTCGATGCATTTATTTAATTTATCAGTTATCATATGTTCTGCTTTCTTTATCTGCCCTAGACGATCAATGATCTGCCTAAAAAATCGGATAAGATCCCCTTCCTGAAGATTGCATTTGCCAAGCAATTCCTTGAACTCACATCCGTCGCTCCACGCGCGGACAAGAGAATCTATCTTCTTAAGGTTATTAAGTTTCAGTTCTTTGTTTATGATCTGATTGTCAGTCTTTATCTTGACTGAGGTGCCGACCCTCTTAAAGGAATCAGTCCGCCGGGGCTCATATACAATCGCTCCGATCAGCACATTAAGATCAGTCTCAGATAATTTAGTGAAGAATCCTTCAAACAGCAGCTCTGTTATCAGAAGTTCGTCAGCATAAATCTTTTTTGCAAAAGTTCCTCTTCCAGTCAGGGTCTTGTCCTTTGTGATATATTTGAATCGGGTCAATTTTCGTACAAGATTATTGAACTGCGCCTTTATACGGATCTGTTTCTTATCCCGCTGTTTCTTTACAAAATAGCCAAAGTTCTGCTTCAGGATATTTTCTATATGCTCGTCGTCATAATCCTCGATCAGATTAAGAACCATATTTGTGGACAACTGGAATTGTGAGATTATAGGTTCAGAGTCCGCATAAGTAATAGAGATAATTTTATCAAGATCATAAGAATTCTTGTCAACCATTGCAAATACATAACCGACATCGTCAATTCCTCGTCTACCTGCACGGCCAGCCATCTGGAAATATTCCTTTGAATAAAGGAACCTGAAATTTCTTCCGTCATACTTTCTCATTGAATTGATGCATGCGCTTCGCGCTGGCATGTTTATTCCTAAAGCGAATGTCTCAGTCGAATAAAGAACACTCACAAGCCCCTGGCCAAATAGAACTTCAACAAGCTCTTTTGCCCTCGGAAACATCCCAGCGTGATGCATACCTACTCCCCGCATCAGGATCTGCCTCAACTGCTGGATGCTTTTCATCGAGCGTATCCTCACAGGAATATACTTGGAAAAATAATCTGCGATCTTAGCCTTTTGTTTTTTTGTTGTGAAATCAAAATCACGCGAACATTCAAGAGCCATCTCTCGTGATAGTTTCCTGCTCAGAACAAAAAATATCGTCGGCAGCAGATCTTCCTCTCGAAGGTCTGAGATCAGGTAAAGATGGTTTGGTGGGTTTGGCTGCGGCCTTCGCCTCCCCTTTCTCCTCTGGAAAGAACGTCCGTCCTTTTCCATCTGTACTATTTTTTTTAATTTGTCAGCCTCGATTATCCCTTCATCATTGTCAAAAAGAAAGTGCTGCAGGGGAACTGCACGTTTAGTGTAACTAACAACAGAGACAGTATGATTTTTTATTGTCTGGATCCAGTCAGCAAACTGTCGTGCGTTCGGGATTGTTGCTGACAGGCAGAGGAATCTTATGTGTGGGGGGCTGAAGATTATTGATTCCTCCCATACAGTGCCTCTCTCAGGATCAGTCATATAATGTATCTCATCGAATATAACATAGCTTAAGTCAGGCACGATCTGATGCGCAAGCAGCATGTTCCGGTATATCTCTGTAGTCATTATCAGGATAGGCGCTCGATCATTTATTGTTATATCTCCGGTCATTATACCTATCTTCTCTTCGCCATACTCGTGCACAAAATCTCTGAACTTCTGGTTGCTCAATGCTTTTATCGGTGCGGTATATATGACCCGTTTTCCGTCTTTGATAGCTTTATTGATTATATAATCAGCAATGAGAGTCTTGCCTGTTCCAGTCGCAGCACTTACAACTACAGAACGGTTCTGTTCGATAAAATGGATTGCATCCTCCTGAAACCTGTCAAGAGTGAATTGTTTGTATTTCATTTACGCTTCCTGCTTCGCTTCAATAAGTCATCAAGCTCTCTATCAATAGAATTGAATTCAGATTTGAGATTGCGGTAGAATGATTCATTGCGCCTCTTCTCTTTGTGCTTCTGTCTCTTCTTTGCCTGCTCCTGTTTTTTCTGTTCAAGAAGCTTTCTTTTCTCTTCCAGTTGTTTCTGCCGTTCTTTCTGTCTTTGTTCATATTTCAGTTTTCTCTCTCGCTCTGATTTTGCTTTCTCTTTTAGAACTTGTCGGGCTTTTTTCAGCCTATCTTTTTCTTCTTTTCTTTTTTGTTTCTCTAGCAATCGTTTCTGCTTTAGTTTCTCTTTTGAATCATCAGGTGCAACCTTCGGCACAACCTTCGCTTTCTCAATATGCTTCTTATGCTTCAGCAGCTCCTCCCGCTTCTTCTTGAGCTCTTCTAGCTTTTTCTTTCTGACAGCATGTTTATTTTTCAATTTTTCTTCCCGTGTCTTTTCAAGTGCTGATAATTTTGATTTGAACCAGGATGTTTTTTTGACCTTCTTTTTCTCAACCTTCTTTATCGGCTTTTCTTCTGGTTCGTCATCTTCTTCATCTTCTTGTTCTTTTTTCTTTTCATTCTTCTTAATTTTTTTCTCTTCTTTCTTGCCTTTAGATATTATCTGCGTAACAAGCGATTGCGTCGGGTGCGCTTCTATCGGCTCTCCAGGTTTGAATTCAGGAATCTCAAACTTATCCAGCTCTTTCTGCTTATCTTTCTCAGCTTTCAAGCGGTCGCTGTCAACAGACAACTGGTTGACTATACCTTTTTCAACTTCTGCAAGCCTGTGAAGCGGTGTTTTCAGCCCTTGAAGTTTGAGCTTCAGATGAAGCTCGAATACAATGAAGAATATTGCGATAATTGATAACAG
>JAHWHI010000085.1 GCA_019323355.1 Candidatus Woesearchaeota archaeon
AATTGGGGTGTATAGAGAGCTTATATGGGGTTGAATAATATGTTTAAGGGGACTAAAGCGATAATTACTTTGATGCTACTAGTGTTTGCAGTATTCGCAGCTGTGCCTAGCACAGAAGCTGTAGGAATACTGTTTGACACTGTCAAGATGAACGGAGATACTATCTCAGACGATGAGATCATCAGTGTTGAGAGAGATTCTGACCTTGATATCCGTCTGCGGATTTTGGGCCTGGATGACGTAGAGAACCTACGTGTAGAAGCTCTGGTCTCAGGCTATGAATACGAGCAGATAAGGGACAGTACAGCTGCTTTTGAGGTCGATGCTGGCGAGATTTATACAAAAGATCTATCGCTACATATCCCTGCAAATATGCCAAATGACGACTTCCTGCTGCGTCTAATCGCATATAATCGCGACGATATAACATACGAACAAAATTACAATATCAATATTGATTCCAAGAGGCACGATGTGCGGATCCTGGATGTCATACTATCTCCAGGAGCTACATTAGAAGCTGGCACATCATTGCTGACAACTGTCAAGACATGGAATGCTGGAAGCAAGTTCGAATCTGGAAAAGTCACTGTCAGCATACCAGACCTAAATATTGAACAGTCAGCTTTTGTCACAATGGAGCCTGGAGAAGCAAGAATAAGCGAAGAGCTGTTCATGCGATTGCCTAGATGTGCTGAAGCTAAAGAATATACAGCTGTTATTGAGTATACTTCCACAACAGTGTCTGACAGGAAGGAGAAGACAATAAATGTCCTTCCAAGCGCTCTATGCCCTTCAAATGAAGGCTCAGAAGAGGACCGGACAATGGTTGCTATCGGCACAACAAACCAGGTCATTGCCCATGGAGAGAGCATGAGCTATCCAATAACAATCACTAATGCTGGTTCAGAAGCAAAGCAGTACAGAGTTGAGGTCGGAAATAATGACTGGGCTTTCACAGAGATAAGTCCTATCGGCGACATTTACATTCCAGCTGGAGACAGCCAGACAGTGCATGTGATCATGTCACCTAAAGCAACATCTGCTGGAAAGAACATCTTTACAGTGCAGATCTTTGCTGAAAACGAGATGGTCAAGCAAGTTCCACTGGCAGCAGAAATTGCTGGAAAAGCACAGCCAGCAGAAGGCAAGAGCAGACTTACAATACTTGCACTTGAGATTGTACTAGGAATCATCATTGTTGTTTTGATTCTGCTTGCATTCACAGCAATCGCAAGAAAGCGAAGAGAATCTCTTGATGAAGAAGATTTTGGAGATCAGGAAGAGACAATAGACACTTCCTATTATTGATGTTTTTCTTTCCCCCTTTTTTCTTTTTTTGATTCTTTCTTTTTGAAACATTGCCACACATACCTTTAAAAATAGATAGTTCTTGCATAAATATATGAAAAACTCGATAACAGGCTTAGAACTGCATTATCTGGTCAAGGAACTGCAGGCATTGAAAGATGCGAGACTGGACAAGGTATACCAGTCTGAGAAAAAAGAGCTTCTTATGTCGTTCCATGTAACTGGAAAGGGCAAGCATCTGTTAAAGATCATGGCTGGCAGTTATCTATACCTGACAGAATACAAGGATGTTGCACAGGAACCTACCAGCTTCTGCATGTTTCTCAGGAAACAGCTGGGGAATGCCCGGCTCAGATCTATCGAACAGGTCGGAGAAGAGCGGATTGTGAAACTAGAGTTTCTAGCAGGCGATGAGAAACAGCTGTATATCGAGTTGTTTGGAAAAGGAAACATAATCCTGTGCGATTCAAGCAATGTTATCCTTGGAGTAGAGGAGACACAAAGATGGACAGACAGGACTGTGAAAAAGGGTGAAAAATACAAATATCCAAAGAAAGAATTCCTGTTCACAAAGATCACTAAAAAAGATATTCTTATGATGGCAGAGCAAAGCAAGGATACTATTGTGAAGATGCTTGCTGCAAGTCTAGGATTGGGGGGATTATATGCAGAAGAAGCCTGTTTTCTCTCAAAGGTTGACAAGAATAAAAAGGCCAAGGAGGTAAATGACAAAGAGGCAAAAGCAGTTGCTGATGCAATCAAGGGTCTTGTCTCTAAAGAACTTACACCTGTGGGCATGTACAAAGAGGGGATCTTGGTCGAGGCATTGCCGTTTCCATTGAATGCTTACAAAGAGGCTGAGCAGAAGAAATTTAAGTCATACAGCAATCTGCTAGACAGTATATTTACAGAGGCTGCTGTCAAGACAAAAGAAAAAGGAAAAACAAAGCTCTACGACCAGAAGATACAAAAGATACAGAAGATAATAGATGTACAGGAGAAGCGGATCTCTGAGCTTCTGGAAGAGTATGAAAAGAACAGTGAGAAAGGAAACAAACTGTATGAACATTATCAAGTTGTTGATTCTATCATCAAGCAATTGAACAAAGCCTGGAAAGAAAAGAAGTTTGAAGAGATAAAAGAGAAATTGAAAGGGCATAAGATAATCAAGGATGTCAAGAGAAAGGGAGAAGTTGTTGTTGAACTAAAATGAATCTGAAAGAGAGACATGAAAAGCTTGGAGGGAAATTTGTACAAATCGATCTGCCAACCACGATTAGAATAAACCCTCTGAAATTGGATGAAAAGAAAATCATTGAAAGATTAAAACAAAGAAAAATTCAACTAAAGAAGGTGTCCTATTTAGACTACGGATACATTGCAGAAGCAAATTTCTCTGTTGGTTCGACCCAAGAATATCTTCAAGGCTATTATTATCTTCAGGAAGGGGCATCGCAAATACCTGTCCAGGTATTGGATCCAAAGCCAGGCGAGCTTGTGATTGATATGTGCGCGAGTCCTGGGGGTAAAACTACTCAGATAGCGCAATTGATGAAGAACAAAGGCCAAATAATCGCATTAGATATTGGCAAGCGGACAGAGAAGCTATGCCAGAATATCGAGCGGATGGGTGCTGAAAATATTATTGTCTACAAACGGGATGCTAGATTCTTTGATCTTCGAGGCAAAGTGGATAAGATACTGCTTGATGCGCCGTGCTCTGGCAATTTTGTGATTGAGAAAGACTGGTACAAAAAAAGGACTATCAATGATATCAAAACCTGTGCCAGAACACAAAAGGAACTGTTGGCAGCTGGAATTGACAATCTGAAGGACGGGGGAATATTAATTTACAGTACTTGTTCTCTTGAGCCTGAAGAGAATGAGATGATCATTGACTGGGCGCTTTCTGAGTTTGAGATCTCACTTGAAAAGATCAATCTTGATATTGGAGATGCCGGGCTGGTTGAAGTTGATGGACAGAAATTGAATCCTGAAGTGAAGAAGTGCAAACGGTTCTGGCCCCATAAGACTGGGACTCAGGGGTTTTTTATTGCTAAGTTTAGAAAAGATTAAATATTCAGATTTTGCTCTTACGGGAGGGGGAAGAGATATGAAAGAGAAACAAAAATTTTACGAAAAAAGATACAGTCGAGCCATATCTAAATTAGACACTCAGACTAAAAATAGAGTTCAATTCTTCGCCAAAAATATTGGTACAAATAAAAAGGTTCTAGAGATTTCATCTGGAGAGGTTATGCCATTCAGATTTTATGATCCTTCAAATGAAATTCATCTTATTGATATATCAAGACCTCTCTTAGAATTAGCAAAGCCATATGTTAAAAAAACATATCATTTAGACATTGATTCTAACAAACTTCCATTCCAAAATAATACTTTTGATGTTGTAGTCGCAGGAGAAATAATAGAACATCTTCTTTTTCCCGCACAGTTGATCTCAGAATGTCATCGGGTTTTAAAACCCCGAGGTATTTTTTTGGGCTCTACACCCAATGCTTTTGTTTGGAGAAAA
>JAHWHI010000017.1 GCA_019323355.1 Candidatus Woesearchaeota archaeon
AAGAGATTAAATCTTTGGAATATCAGCTCCAGCATGCAAGAGAGGAAGCTGTGAAGGCTGCTGCAGAATTGAACCAGAAAAGGCTTAAGATCGGTGCAAAAGAGATCAAGGTCCATTTTGTCTTTGACGAGCCTAGGACAGGAAAAGAACAGTATACTTCCCGCCAGTTCCAGGTAAGTTCCCCATCAGCAGAAGCAAAAAGGATAGTCGCAATTGTCGGAGAGAACAGGGAAGACGACTTGATCCGAATCGCAAATACACTCGAAAGTTTAGGAAATTTCTCAAATCCGCCTAATATCTTAATATCAGACTTTCTGTTTGGAAAATCAGGAACAGAGTACGATGCAAGGCCAGAGAATCTGAAACCTTCTCAGATCCCGAACGGCAGGGAGATGAAATTTCACGGGGATTCCTCCCAGAAAAGGAAGGTCGAAGAAAATCTTTTCAGCAAGGTCAATGTTTTTATCAGTCCGGGTTATACTGTCGCTGGCCCTGAGAGCAGGGAGATTGTCAAGAAGACTCACGGCGATGGCTACTATCTTGTCGTCAATGCAGGTCCTTGCATTGAAGAGGAGCTTTCAGAGATTTCTAGAGAACTTACAAATGAAGTTCATTTCGGTTCCTATGCACTTCTTGTTCTTGACGATAGAGATGCATGGGTCGCATACAAAAGAAAATTAAGAAATGCAAGGTTCAAGCTCAAGAGAAAATTCAACAACTATCTTGAGCGTGCCTACAAAGCTTATGATCAGCTGGAGGGACAGCTTCATCACGCTAGACTCAGCAACAAGAAAGCAATACGAAGAGCAAGGATAGCAGGTGTCCTGGGTCTTGTCGGTCTTGGACTGACAGCTGCAGGATTCTTCACAAATGCAACAAAACTTGCACCAAAATATCTTGATGTTATCGATCTTTTAGGTCTTCATGATATAACTGCTGACCAGGGCATTGACGGCTGGGAATCTAAAGAAGATAAAGTTGATACTCCTCCAGTAACAGACGAGACAAAAGCTCCTACCGTCACAGTTGTTGACGATAAGAAAGTCAAGGAGCTGGAAGAACAGCTGGCACAGTATAGGGCACAGGAAGCAGACTACAAGAAAGCCCAGGAGCAGGTAGCACAATTGCAGAAGACTCTTGAAGACCAGAAAAAAACATCTGATGCTGAAAAAGAGGGTCTGGAAGGACGTCTCACAGCAAGAGATCAGGCTGTAAGAGATCTGCAGGACAAAATATCACGTTTATCTATTGATCTGCAAAGATACAAGACAACTGCAGATTCAAGGGCAGCAGAACTTGAAGATATACAGAAGAGGATGGCTGCTACAGAAGAAGAGCTGAAAAAGAAATCAGCAGAGCTTGCAAAGACACGAGAGAAAGGCATATACATAACAGAAGCAGAATACATACGTTATGAAGATCTTAGAGTGCAATGCGATGATCTAAGGCAAAAATTAAGACAGGAGAGAGAGAGCTATCAAAAAAAATGGGATGCTTTTACCAAAGTGCAAGATTCATTGAAAGAAGCTCAAGATAAACTTATACTCATGCTCGAAGCAGAAAAGAAAAAGATAGATCTGATGAAAAAGAACCATGAGGAAAGAGTCCAGGAACTCATGGAGCGATTACAGCAGGCAGGAGATCCAACTGCTTTCGCAGAATACCAGAAGAAAGTTGTTGCTAATTATGAGCAGCAGATAACAGATCTCAAAGCACAGCACAAAAGAGAGCTTGAACGTCTGGCACTGGAAAGAGAGGAAGATCTGGAAACAGTAAGAAGAGAAAAAGATGCAGAATTAAAGACAAAGCTTGATCAAATAATACAGGAGAGAGAGTCTGCACTATTGGTTGTCAACAAACCTGTAGAAGATCTTGGACCTTATCTGAGCAGAGGAATATCACAGTCGTATGTCGCGCGCTTCTTTGGAGGCCACTTCGAGGAACAGCTCACAAGAACCTACGGAACTTCATACAGATTGTTTGCAGTCAGGCAGGGAGAAAGGACATTCATAAAGATAATCTGCGAGGACGGAACAACAGATTTCAGAATCGTCCCAGAGGGAAACAAGAAAACATTCTATTCACAGATAGAAGCGATCAGAACACACCTGAAAGGTATCAGTTCTGCGCTTGACGACCATCTTGAAAAACACGGAAGTTTAGAAATAACTTATTCTGGAACAGATATCTATGGAGATATCTACAGGGCAGTGTTCGAAGCAGAACCGACAGACGGACAGATCGATGACATGCGTTCTGTTGTACAGGCAAGAGTAAAACCTTATGTAGTTGAAAAACTAAGAAAGAAACTAAGGCCTGGGAAGAAAGTGACTCTTCGTCTTCCAAAGTCTGACTAGAACATCATCTTGAGTACATCTACCATTCTGCACGAGAATCCCCACTCGTTGTCATACCATGCAATAACTTTTATGAAATTTCTGTCTAGCACCATTGTGGCTCCAGCATCGTAGATTGCAGAGTGCGGATTATGGATAATGTCAGATGATACAAGCGGCTCTTCAGAATACTGTAGTACCCCTCTAAGCCCTTTCATGCTCGCTTCTTTCATCGCATGGTCAAGAGCCTCTTTTGTGACAGGCTTTTTTGTCACGCAGACTAGATCTATAACACTTCCGTCTATGACAGGAACTCTCATAGATAAACCATCGCTCTTTCCTTTAAGCGCATGAAGAACTTCTCCCATCTGTTTTGCAGCGCCAGTAGAAGTGGGAATAATGTTTGCAGCTGCTGCCCGTGCCCGCCTAGGATCTTTATGAGAGACATCAAGAAGCCTCTGTGTATTGGTATAGGCATGCACAGTTGTCAGGAATGCCTTTGCAATCCCGAAATTCTCGTCAAGAACTTTTGAGACAGGAACAACACAGTTTGTTGTGCACGAAGCATTTGAGATGATGTGATGCTTCCTCTTATCGTACTCCCTGTTGTTCACACCATATATCACCATGAAATCAACCGTATCTTTTGCAGGAGCAGAAAGCAGCACTTTCTTTGCACCGGCGACCATATGTTTCTTGCAGTCTTCGCGATGAGTAAAGATTCCAGTGCACTCAGCGACAACATCTATCTTCAGTGTCTTCCAGGGAAGTTTTACAGGGTCCTTCTCTGCAAACACTTGTATCTTCTGTCCGTTCACAATCAGCATATCGCCTTTTGCCTCGACTTTTCCAGGAAACTTGCCGTGCGTAGTATCATGCCTCAATAAATGAGCAAGAGTCTTTGCATCTGACAGGTCATTGATAGCAATAAACTTAAGTCTCCGGTCACGAATTCCTGCACTAAGAATTTGTCTCCCTATTCTCCCAAAACCATTGATTGCAACACGAATAGCCATCTGATACACCTCTTTTTCTAATAGCAAACTAGAACTAATTGATATATAAACTTATCTACTTGACTTCTTCAACCAGGATGTCCTGTGCATATGGGTCATCCTTTCTTGAGACAAGCTGGTATCTGATTTTTCTCTCTCTTGTTCTTTTGCTGTCCATTGAAACAATTGAAGCGATTCTTCCGGTCTTCTTATTTTCTATTATCGTGATTGTGTAATCTATGTCTTTTGTTCCAAACATATTGTAATACATGAAGTTTGCATAGAGGTGCGCTGCCAAATCCTTTGGATCAACATTTATAGTAGTTTCTAGCATGTTTTCGATACTTTCCTTTCCCTCGCCTTCTGCTTGCTCTATTTTCTTTTCAAGATGAGAAGTGGCAATTTTTTTCATGTCTGCCTGCCCTTGCCTGACATGACCTAATTCAAAATTGAAAGTCACATAGGAGATCCCTTTCTCCTCGAGCCGTCTAAGCATCCATCCTGTGACCTGGTGAAGAAATCCTGTGTGGACAAAAACAATCTGATTTTTCTTTTTCTTATCGACAGTTTTTATGATCGCAGGAGTAAAATAATCAACCTCTCTCATGTACTGGTATTGGTCAGATTCACGCTGCATCCATGGAAGCGCCAGTTTCAGCAGCTCTATCTTTTTCTTCTGCTTCTCAGTAGGATTTTCCGGAGCTCTGTATTTCAATACAAAATAAGCAGTTGCAAACGCATAGTAGGACCTGATGAGTTTTTTGAACTCTTGCTCTGGACAGTCCATTCCGTTAAAATGAATGTAATAGTTTCCAGAATCAAGTATCCCATATAAAACTTCATGATCAGTACAGAGAGCTCCTGCCAATTCTTCTTTTGCAGCATTTACAAGTACAAAATTATTATTCTCTTCAGACATTTCTAATCCTTCGGCCAGCAGATAATCCCCGTTCTGGATAAGCCTTGCGACAATTCTTCGCGAAGATTCATCATATGCATTGTGCGCATCACCGACAAATATGACCTGCGGAACAAACTCTTTTTTACCCTCTGGATGATATATTCTATGAAAACATCTTCCGCACTCTGACAATATCTTCCTTATCTCGCTTACACTTGCTCTTTTCTTGTCAGTGCTGTACTTGAAGCATGCAAACATATCTTCATTATTCACAGCAGCTTCAACATCCTTGAGCCTCTGCTCGAGCTGTTCCCGACGGATTTCTTCTTCGGTTTTCTGAGAGCCGACTTCCCCCATCGCTTCTGGAGCTATCTCTG
>JAHWHI010000086.1 GCA_019323355.1 Candidatus Woesearchaeota archaeon
ATGACAACAAACTCTGCTGTCGAGTGCTCCTGGAAATACTCTTTCATGTGCTTTTCATAATCATCTATAGGTATAGTGCAAATTTCATTGCATTTCATGCCGATGATCTTGCCATTCAAGATATTATAGTGTTTGTTGGTTAGTGAATAATAATCAACGCATTTCTGGAACTTAGGATATTTCAGTTTTGCAAATAATTTGACAGTGTCGACAAAATCCTTTCTTGAAGCTTTAAGTTCTTCTAATAGGGATTTCAGTTCTGACTGGTCCGGCAGCCTAGACATTCCTCCTGGAACAACTGTCAATGGATGTACATCCCTTCCTCCTATTATCTTTACAATACGGTTGCCTAATCTCTTTATCCTCAATGCTCTCTGAACATCCTCTTTGTATTTTGATGCCATCTGTATTGCGTTGTCATATCCGACATAGTCTGGAAGCGTGAGAAAGTATAGGTGCAGGACGTGTGATTGTATGTGTCCGCCTATGTTTATCAGCTCTCTTAATAACTGTGTCTGCTCTGAGACTTTCACATTGAACGCATCTTCTACTGCTTTTGTCGCTGTCAGGAAATGCACAACAGAGCATACTCCGCAGATCCTTGATGTTATCGACGGAATTTCATTATATTTTTGGCACTGGACAATGCCTTCAAAATATCGTGAACCTTCGAATATTGTCAGTTCAGCTTTCTTTACCTTGCCTTTCTCTATTCTGACATCTAGCTTTGCATGACCTTCCATCTTTGTGATGTGGTTTAAGGTAATTGTCTTTCCCATCTTATTTCTTCTTTGTCTTTGATTTCTTTTTCTTCCCGTTGATTTTTATCTTGAGTTTTGTCTGGTACTTGCAGGTCTTTGGCATCTCAATGTTCTGGAAATGCTGAAGTTTGTTTATGATGTCCTGCTCTTTCAGGCCAAAGCTCTTGAACAGTTCGATTTCTGCAGGGAAATCCGCTTTTGGAAGCGGACTCCTGCACAAATAGCAAGGAATGTTCTCCTGCGGGCACGGTGCTCCGCACCCTTTTTTTGTGATTGGTCCTAAGCAAGGTTGTTTTTTTAATAGCAGGCAGTCTTTTCCTCTTCTTGGACATTCGTCGCAGACAGGCCCTAATTGCGGTTCTGGAGGAATCTTTCCACTCTTTATGAAATAGTTATAGAAATTGATGAACTCTGTCTTCAGTATCGGACAGCCATACATGTAATAATCTACTTTCACATGATCTCCGATTCCTGTTGCTGGTATCGAGTCTTTGAGCATCTGCTGGTTGTAGACATATTTTTCTAATTTTTCTCTTTCAATAAAATTCTTCATAGAAGGAATGCCGCCGTTGCAGGCGCACGCGCCTATCGCGATAAGATGTTTTGATTTCTTTCTTATCTCTTTTAGTTTTCTTACTTCCCTTTCTGTTGTTATCGCGCCTTCAACAATCGCAAGATCGAATTTTGCCTTTCTATTTTTTTCTTTGACCAGATGGAAGTATTGGAAATCCGCCTGATTCATCAGATCAAGAATCCCATCTATGAATAGTATTGTGAACTGACATCCTTCACAACAAGTAAAAGAAAAAATGCCTATGACAGGCTTTTTCCTAGCACTAGCTCTCTTCATCTCTTTTTTCCTTGCCATCTGTATAAGTGGAGATATGCTGATTTATATTTGTTTTGGCTCAGTCCCAATCGCAACATTTAAATACCCTTATTATATAGTATGCCATATTAATGAGGTGATGGAAATGTCATTGAGCTTTAGGCAGATGTTTGTTCTGATTGTTGTATTAGTAATTATTTCTGGTTCCACGTTTATTGTTGCGAACAATAGGGCTGGAAAGACAAATGTATTATCTGATCTTAATTTTGGAGAGCCGATTGGGACAGAGTTTCCTGCATTGACTGAATATGAAAACGCGGGTCTTGCATCTGGCAGGATAACAACGCAGGAAGGCACAACTGTCTATAAACAATATTTGAGATTCAGGCAGACTGGTGTTGACGCGTTCAACTCATGTTATTTCCAGCACGGCGAGGATGATTACGGAAAAGTAGGGGATTTCTTGTTCTGTGAAGAGGACAAGCCAATTTTCGAATATCAATTAGAGTTTGAATCTGGTTTTGAGAGCACTGTTACTGACAACAAGGCGTATGATTATGAAGATGAAGTAATCCCTATCTTGGGAAAGCCATTCGGTATTGTACGGGCAGAAGCAGATCCTGCAAGAAAATCATTGAGATTGGTCATGGTCGGCGGTACAACCCCTGAATACTTGGAAGAAGGCGCGACTGATGTTTATTATGTGAATGGAAGAAGGACTGTTGTCAGTGTTATAACTGTGAGCGAGACACCTGGCACAAAACCTAGGATCATAATGCGTGTCAATGGACAGGACAGCAAGACACTTGAGAAAGGGGATACAGAAAGATTCCCTGACGGTTCCTATATAGGAATAATTGATGTCATGCCGCAGGAAGGCGGTGAAGAAGGTGTAGGAGATCTAGTATTCTTCACACTGGGTGGTGCAACAGGCGGAAGAGTTGAGTTTTATGACAGTGATATCACTGATGATACTTTTGCGACAGGGCATGTACAGGTAGGCGGAGAGAATATCAATAAAGGAAGATTAAAGATACTTGGAACTTATATCGGTGACAAGATTGTTGTCAGAAGTATAATCTACAGATTGCTTGCAGAGAGCAAGGCTGGGAAAGATGTGTACGTGCCTCCAAGGAACGGTATCAAGAACAGGCTGATGGAGCCAGGCGGAATGTTAGTTGAGGATTTTGACATTATCAGCGGAGGAATAATAGGAAGTTCAAGTGCAGCAGCACCTTCTGCTACTGGAAGCGCGAATCTGATACACATCCGGCCTAGAGGAGATGACAGATATCAATTGATATTTACAAACAATCGCGGACAGGTATACAATGTACCTTTTGTCTCAACAGAGAATGGATTCAAGACAGGAGACAATGACGGAGATTTAGTTTATGAAGAAGGAAACAATCCCGGGGATTTCAATATAAGAGACAATGATTATATTGTTGTGACAAATTCCCATGGTTCTTCAGCAGACGGGACAGATTTCACAAACGTGCTTCGATACCAGGGATATGACGCGTCATCAAGAACTTTATATTTCGAGGATCTTGCTAAAGGGTCCTACAAGACAATTGTAGACGGTACAGGAGCAGGTTATCTGACAATAGGCGGAACATCATATATGCTGAATGTTGATTTAACTGATCCTCAGTTTGCAATCAATGTTGACCAGAATGCTGACGGAAGCATCAATGGCGGAGAAGCTAGGGTGGTCATTCTTGGCGGCGGTATCATTGATCTTGGAAGCGGAGGTCCAGGTTCTATAACACTGACTTCCCTCTCAAAATACTTTGACGATCCGACTGGTAATGAGGTCACTACAATTGATATAACTGATGAAGGAAGCTATGTTGATCTTAATGTTCCTTCACAAGCCTCCATCACAATGCATGAAGTGAGCACAGGCGGACAAAGACAGGGTTCTACAAGATACGGTGCACTGTTCCAGCAGCTGAAAAGAGGCGGAGATCCGGACGAACTGAAGATATTCTATCCATACGGACAGCGTGTAGCTCAAGTCACTGTCTCAAGCAGAGGACAGATCGGCGGAACAGTTGTTGTTACATTTGAAGCCAACCAGTTGAAAAAGAATTAGAATTTCTTTTTTTATTTTTTATTTTATTTGCTCCCAGAGCATATTAAAGAATTTGTCATAAGAGTCTGCTACTGCTTTATTGTTTATCAAGAAGCCAGTCGGCTCTTCTGTCCATATTATTATTGCAGCTTTTTCTCCTCTGATTATGGTTTCTGTCAATGGCTCGAATCCTGCTTTTGTGTAATGCACCTCTGAATCAGGATATTTCAGTTCTGCCTTCCACTTTGCTAAAGACTCGTTGAATAATAATTTGGCGTGGATACCTTTGTCTGCTCTTTTCTTGTGATAGTTGATCCACCAATCTTCTCCAAGCATGAGAGATTCTCTTGTCGAACCAAACGTGTGATGCTCTTTTCCAGGAGATTCAAGCAAGATGTTAAGTAAAGCTTTCACACCCCCTTTTCCTTTGAATACTTCTGCTTCCTGGCCCCAGAGCATATCAAAGTTGGCTTTGAAATTATCATACATTGTTTTTGATTCTATCTCAAAGCAAAGAAATTCTGTCCAGCTTATCAAAGACACTTTGTTTCCTTTGTATAATGTGATCTGCATTGGATATTTGAACTCTGGAGGCAGCCTTTTCAATGCAGCGTATTTCATCTCAGGGTCGCCTGGACTTGTAATTTCTTTGTGAATAATATCATACGATTCTGGGATGGCTAGTAATTTTACAATAATTTTCCTTTTTATTCTATCCCTATGATAGTCTATAAAGAAATCTTTAAGTTCTGATTCTTCTTGGAAATATAGAGCCGAACCAAGGACATAATATTCATCTCCTTCTTCCAGTTCTTCCATGTTCTGCCTGAACCTATTTGTTACAGCTTCGAATCCTTTATAGACTCGAACATCTTGGTTCCATAATGTCTCGAAATGCGCCCTGTTATTGTCTGCTACTTCTTTATTGTCTATCAAAAAAGCAATAGGCTCTTTTGTTGTATATACCACGTTCACAACTTTGTCTTTGAATACAAAGAGATCTCCTGAAGGATTTTCAAAACCTGGAATAAATTTGAAGTTTGTAAGCGAGGATTTAGTTGCTTTATGCAGCCTGTGCTTCTCCCCCATGATCCCTCTAGATGTGATCCCACGTTTCTTTTTCTCGTTCTGCCACCACAAAAAGAAATCTGCCCCGAGGATGTCCATTATCCTTGTGACTTCTGCATAGACAACATAATCGCCGAACTCGAGCATCTCTGTGAACAGGTTTCTCAAAGACTCTCTTCCTACGTATGTATTTGTCTTCTGGCTCCAAAGGAAGTCAAAATACGATCTTAATCCGTCAGCAAGCTTTTCTGATTTGACCTGGATGAATACCTGGTCAGATGCGATAGAAATTAAAACCTTGTCCTTATAGATTATGAATGCAAAGGGTGTAAATAATTCTTTTTGGACATATTTGATTCTTGTTCCTTTTAATTTCGCAACTATTTCCCAGTCTTTTCTGGCGAGCTCATTGACAATTATATCACATTTGATCCCTGCTTTTGCCCTTTTACTGTGTATCTGGTTCAGAAACATTTGGAACTCAGGTTTGACCTCGCTGTGTGCAAAAAGATAATACTTCTCATTTCTTTTCAATGTATTCAGAATATCGTCAAAAGCTGTCTTTGCACCTTTCATGCCCTTGAAGACTTGGGTTTCTGAGCCAATGCCTGCTAAGGAACGTTTTAGTTCTAGCTCTGGAAGAAGTTTCTTAACTTCTGTTTCCTGCTGGCTGATACTTGCCTTCTTCTCTTCGATATAATCAAGAATTCTTTTTGGAGGAGCTGCCTCGAAGTACTTGACATTGGCTTTCAGCACGTAACTTACAAGACCTTTTTGTATCAGCCTGTCTAAGATCTCATATATCTTTGATGAAGAAGCACCTGATTTGTCAACTATCTTGCCTGTACTCGAACTGCCTAGCTCTAGCAGCGCTAAATAAACACTGATTTCAGACTTTGTTAGGCCTATACCTTCTAGGATTGCCTTGTTCATATGCCCCAAAAGGAGGTTATTATATATAAAACTTATGGTTTGCTCCCCCCTTAGGGTTAGGGAATATTTATATATTACACGTCCAGATTATACTACTAGAAAGTGATACAAGATTGAGGTGAAACCCAAAATGAAACGAAAAATACCAAAACACAAGATGAAAGCTATTGCTGGTATAGCTATGGCTCTTGCTCTGGCAAAAGCTGCTCAAGCAAAAGAACCTGAAGTTCCTAAGCAAGAAGAGCAAAAAGTTGTTGCACCAGCAGATCCTTCAATTGATGCTAAAGTAGATAACTATTTAGCTGTAAATCCCGCAGGTGATGATCTTAACAGGCAAAGAGTTGACGTAATTTACAATGGAAACGATAGGTTTGCAAGAGGAGAACGTCTGCAAAAAGGAGATTTTGAATCTGTAAGAGCTGGTCTTAGACCTAAGATACAGATCGAGAACGCATTCGACGGTTTCCTAGGTGGATGGTTCTACAGTGATAATAACTCTGACCATGCAATTGGCGGAGAAGCATTTGGAACAATCGGAAAAATGATCCATGCAGGTCTTGCTTTAGAAAAAAGTGAGATGGGTGGAGCTAAAAACAGAATGTTCCGGCTCTACGCAGGTGCAAACCCAACAGATAACTCACGTGTAGATATTGGTTACTTCCTGAATAACGGAGTAAGCCATTTCCAAGGTGCAGGTTATCTCGCATTAGAGGATCCGAACCTTTTCTTCAGTCTAGGGGGTGTTGTCAATGAAGAAGGTAAAGGAAAGCTAAATGCAATCCTTGGTCATTATGCAAAGAAACGTGGAGAAGGAATCGGTTTCAGGCTTTTAGGCCAGACTGATTTTGACGGTAATGACAGTATCGAAGCAATTGTTAATCTTGGAAACAATTACACATTAGGTGCTATGAAAGGATTGGCTAGCTTCACAGACGGAGTAAACGATCCTAGGGACAGAAAGAACATCAACATGTTCAGAAACCCCCCATTGTACTGTTGGGCTAGAGATCTGATTGCAAGAGTATGTGCAAGCAGAAAGAAAGGCGGAGCAGTAACATACAATGCAGAGGTCTACTTGAACCAACAAATTGTTGATGATCTTGGACTAACTTGTGGTGCCGGATGGACAAAAGTCGAGGGTGCAGAACATATGTTCAAAGCATTGTTAGGTGCAAGTGTAGGTCCGTTCAATATTGAATACGCATGCAACTTTGGACAGGGCAGAATGCCTGACCATGGTGTCTACGTAGCAACAAGCGGAAAAAAACTTGCGAACTTTGCAGAGCGAATGTTCAGAGGATCTTCAAAGAAGAAAAGACACTACAAATAAAAAAAATAATTTTTTATTTTTTATTTTCCATATAAACGCATAGTGTATCTGCTGTGATCTAATTCAAGTTCTAGTTGCTCTTCTGGTGTAAGTTCGATAGGACCTGGCCAATAACGCTTTTCTTCTGGCTCTTTTTTAGGTTCTTCTGCTTTTGGATACTCTGTTTGCTGAGGTATGACAGAGTATCTGCCTATATGTTGTCCAGATCCTCTGTGTGGTTCGACATCATTATCTTTACTTCCGCATCCTGCAAGCATAGCTAGTGAAGCGAGTCCGAACAATGCTCCTATGATTAATCTATTTAATCTCATTTTGTTCTTAGATCATATGGTGTAACGTAGTCTCTTGCTACAGGTCGCTGTGTATACCATCCATAGTATTTCTCTTCTACTTCTTCGCCGTCTTCGTTTGTTCTTATAACAGTAGCCGGACCGATTTTCTTTTCTCTGTACTCAGGTTTATGCTGAGGGATAAAGTAAACTCTTCCTACGCTTGTACCATCAAACGGATGTACTGGTCGTTCTTCTGCTTCTTTATTGCACCCAACTAGGGAAGCTAGTGCAGCAAGGCCAAACAATGCTCCTATGATTAATCTGTTTAATACCATTTTCTCCTCCTACTTCCCCTCTACATGATCAAGATAATGTCTTAGTTTTGCACTCTGTAGAAAGAATGCTATCCAACTGTTGCTGAACTCTTCATAAAGTTCATCTCTTTTCCTGACTTCTTCTTCTGGAAGCCTATATTCTGGAACTACTGATAGTTGTCCTAAAGGTTCATCACTTCCGCGTGCAGCAACTATTGCTTTCAAACGTTCTCTTTGTGCTTCACTGCGTGCTCTGCTAACAGCCAAACCTGCTTCAGAATTACTCCTGTACACATCAAAGACTCTTTGGTGATAGCTTGCAGCTCTTTCCAAATTTTCTTGGTATGTCTTGTCTTCTGCTTGGATTGTCTCAACTTCCTCTCTTGAAAGATTCCTGTTTTGTGTTAGGTATAATATATGTTCATTGATCTCTTCAGTGACTTTGCGTGCTCCAGAAGCATGTCTATTAGCATTGTCAAGCATTTGTTCCGCAGAGGCTGTCAAAGGATTATCAAATACTGGAGCTTTGCTTTCACTC
>JAHWHI010000087.1 GCA_019323355.1 Candidatus Woesearchaeota archaeon
TGCCTTCAGCCCGTCATTGAAGTCCTTTTCAATCTCTTCTTTGTATCTATGCTCTTTCAAGCATTCATTGAATTCTTTCATATTTAATCCTATCCTTTTTGCAGCGTCCTCGATATGGTCTTCTGGATTGGCCTCTTCTCCGCATGCTTCCTGCTCTGTGAAGATGAGTTCGTGCATCTCCCAGAACTTGTCCTGCTCTAATGCGCAATTCGCAGCTTCTGCGTGGAGGAATGCGTCGCCATGCTCTTGTTCTATTGGAAAGTCGCGGAATACATATCGTATCTTGTCTTTGTATTCTTTCACAACTTCTGTGACAACTGGCTGTGCTTGCCTGGTGTAAGGACAGGAGTAACAACCGAACTCTATAACTGTGACTTTTGCATCTTCTAATCCTATTGTGGGATCGTCGTCTACCTCTGGAAGTATAATCTCTCCCTCAATATCTTTCTGCAGTTCTGTGAACTGTTCTCCTTCTAGTGCATTGTAGATGCAGAAGCCGCCAGTGTCCTCTGGGCCGTAACAGTTCCCGTATTGTATGTAATTGTAGGTTGAGTAACCTGAGTATGCTAAGGAAGCGATTGTGATTATGACAAATATCCAGGATAGCAGTTGGAAATGCTTGAACACAAAAGCAGCGCCTTTTGGAGAATGCTTCATTATCCTCCCAGTGACCTGGCTCTTTATTCTTTCGTCAAGGCTTGTGTGGCATTTTCTGAAAGTCAGTTTTCTGAACACACAATCAAATGCCTCGGCTGCAAGAGGCCTGTAGCTGGCTGAAAAAATAGCCATCACTGCGAACACGACAAAAGCTATAATGCATATCATATTTATCCCCGAATTACTATTTTGAGTCTAGGTTGCTTTATAAAAGTTGTGGAACCGGTATATAGGAAGATTTATATACGATTATTGTGTTTCTGTATCTGAGGTGATGTCCAAATGACAACATATTCAAAATTAGGACCTTACAAAGGGAAGATTGTTGACGCTCAGCCAATAAGTAGTTCAGCTATGGAGTTGACAATTGAAGGGCCACAAGGCAAGAAATATAAATATACTGTTGGAAAACGTTCTGAATTTATCCGAAGAGCCTTTAACCAGAAAGACAATAAAGTCTCTTTCTCTTTGAATGAGCGCGGAAAAATAATTCTGCTGACAAAAACAAGATACAGAAAATAATTCTTTTTTTCTATCTCTTTTTTCAAAAGATATAAATAGTGAATAGTTGTTTTTTCTTATATGGCAAGAAAACTTCCACGACTTACAAAAGAACAGCAGGATAGACTGCACGAGAATGTAGGCGATCTGAACATCCAGAAGGATGCTGTGTCTAATTTCATCTCTGACAATCTAGATGTTGCAGAAGCTCTTGAAAAAGAGATACAAGCCAAAGAGGAATTCAAGAAGAAGATCGAAGAGAAGAAGGAAACTGAGAAAAAAGAAGCGCCTCGGATGAAGAAAAAGCTTGTTCTATTTGCCATTGTGCTGATTGTGATATTCATTGCATCTTATTTTTATTTTTCAGGTGTCTGGAAAGATGACTCCGGACCTTATCATGAAGTAAACAAATTTATTTACTATTATGATGATTTCGAGTTCAGGCAGAACGCAGACTCGACATGGTCGACTGAAGTCTACAATCCTTTTGCGCAGACAATCTATCTAGTTTCGCTTCATTACGGTCCGCGTGATCTTGAAGAGATCCCTATATATGGAAAGGATGTGCGCGAGTGGCTGACGTACACTACTTATTTCAAGGGCAAAGACAACGAGACTGTGGGGGCTGGTTATGTCCTGTTCGACCCTGATGTCAACGGATCGATACATGCTCTTGCTTACAATGAACTCATGCGAAACATGAAGCGGGGCCTGCAGCTGGATGCCCATCCTGCACTGACGCATAATGTAAGTGAGAACAAACTTGGCATCCCTGTCAAGAATTGCTCTGAGACCGAAGAACCAATCATCTGGCTGCGTCACCAGGAACCTGCAATGATAGAGTATGTTGATGACCACTGCATTATTGTCCAAGGAACAGATGCAGATCTTGTGAAAACAGCGAACAAACTATTATGGTTATTCTATAGTGTAATGGAACCAAGAAAAGCTTTTGTATAATAAAGAAAAAGCAAGGAGAGGTTCTCTTTACGCCCCTCCTGCTGTTACTGTGATTTCTGCATTAACAGTCACTCAAACCTTTCGAACTTTATTTCGCTGTATTTATATAGGTCTTCTTGATATATAAATGTTTGTCTATATCCAGTGATTACACTTATTTGCTATGCAGAACTGATAAACAGAATTCATCACTTGATGTCAACAATTTCTACTTCGAATATCAGGCTTTTGCCTGCCAGTGGATGGTTAAGATCTAGGGTCATTGTATCTTTACCAATGCTTTCAATCTTTGCCAGTTGTGTCGAGCCATCGCTCCTGTTCCGCATGCTGACTTCCATGCCTATCTTTGGTCTTGCATCCTCTCCAAGAACAGCTATAGGAACCTTCAGAAGTTTTTTTGGGTCTCTGATTCCATAGGCATCTTCAGGCTTGATATGAAGTTTCTTCTGATCCCCTTTTTTCAGACCTTTGATGCCTGTTTCCAATCCTTTGATTACTTTACCAGAGCCATATTCAAATTCAATAGGTTCTCTTCCGTATGAAGAATCAAATACAGTATCATCTTCAAATTTACCAGTATAATTCAGAATTACTTTCTTGCCGGTTTCGATCTTGGTCATTGCGTTATATTGTAAGGTAGTGGGAATATATATAGTTTTTGTTAATGAATAATTAATTATGGGGTATATACATATGCAGGTATATACTTTTTAGAATAAAGAAATAAAAAATTAGTAAGATAAAACCTTACTGATTTCCTTGTTTTTGATATTAAGCTCGTTAATGAACTCTTTGCATTTGTTTCGTAATGTCACTTCGCTGATACCAGAAACATCAGAGACCATCTTCTGTGTTCTCTTCTCTTTGTTCATCAGACCAGCCAGGTAAAGACATGCAGCTGCAACACTCATTGGATTACAGCCAGAAACAAGTTCTTTGTTCTGAGCTTTTTCTATCATTTCAACAGCCTTGCTCTGGGATTTTGGACCAATGTCCATTGCAGAAGCAAATCTGCCAACATAATCAACTGGGCTTGCTGGATTCAGCTTTACAGCCAATTCTCTTGCAATCAGTTTGTATGTCTTGCTGATAGTTTTCTTATCAATCTTAGAAGCTTCACTGAATTCCTTCAGACTTTTTGGAATTCCACCTGTTCTACAAGACAGGTAAATAGAAGCGATAACTATACTGTCACTAGATCTTGCTCTTGTAAGACCTTTTTGTGCAGCCATTCTGTATATGTTTGCAGCTTCTTTCTCAATTCTATCTGGAAGTTTCAAATAAGAAGCCATTAATCTTAAGTTGCTCAGTGCATTGTTCAGGTTTGCTTCAAAAGCACTGCCCCAGTTGTTCTTTTTCTGGAGTCTCTTTATAGCATATCTTTTAGAACCAGACATCTTGCTTAGATCTGTTTCATTTCCAAGCTTTGTTCTTAGGTTGTTTGCAACCCTAGGATCAAAAGCTGCGCCTGCTCTAGATAGGCTTTCGCCACTTTCTTCAAAGCCCCAGTCTTGACCGAAGTCAATCATAGAACTATCTAGAACACTACCACATTTCTTACAAATAGCTTCTCCCCTTTCCTTAACAACCATGAAATCCATGCTGTTACATTCAGGGCATCTGCCAAAATCCGCATAGTCTTGGGTAACTACCATTTTTGTTGGGTCTCGTATATTAAATAAAGGCTTTTTTGGCCTTGTTCGGCTTAGATAGGTTAATCTAGCCTTTCTTTTCTATCGCCTCTCTTGTTATACTATAATATGAAGGGACTAATATATAAAGCTTTCGTTTTTTGTACTACTATACAGTAGTGCTTTATATACTTTATATATTATATATGTACGATACTTTTAAATGGAACCTGCTACTGCTCTACTATATGGTACTTGGGTCAATATTGGGGTTAACTAGGGATTCCTTTGGATTTGGTATTAATCCATATATAGGGCAGATTCTTGATATTGTGATAATCGCTTTAGTGTTGGGCTTCATCTTCAAGGACTATTTCAGGCCTGTTGTAAAGGCTGCCTATGATCCATTGTTGCATTACAAGCAGGTAGGTAGGAGCAAGTTCTGGCTGGCTCTGATTGCTATCTCACCAGCTGTTGTCTTGCATGAAGTAGGGCATTATATCATAGCTTTAGTTTATGGTGCCCAGGCAACAATCTATGCATCCTATGGGTTTCTTGCTTTAGGTGTTGTGTTGAAATTAGCAGGAGCTCCGTTTCTATTCTTTGTTCCTGGTTTTGTTTCTCATAGTGCTTTGCCTGGATTTCCAACAGCTGCTGTCAGTTTTTCAGGACCTGCTGTCAATCTGGTTTTGTTTCTAGGTTCATGGTATCTGTTGAAGAATTATCAGAAGTATAAGATTCCTGAAAAGTATTTGCAAGTCTTGGGTTTTTCAAAATCAATAAATCTGTTTTTGTTCGCGTTTAACATGATTCCTATCCGGCCATTTGACGGAGGAGGAGTTGTGATGGGATTGATCAGAGGATTTATGGGCGGGTAGATTTACTCGACCTTCTTAACCAACTCATTCCCAGAAGTAACTTCGTATTTTTCTCCGGCTTGTGGATTGAATTCGTATCCATTTTTCCATTTCATGAATGGTTGCCAGGCCATCACTCTGTAATCCAGTTTTGTTTCTGTTCCATCTGCAAAAGTAACAGTTCTGATGACTCGTGGATTGAAGCCATCTCCGTATGGAGTTAAGATATGATCTCTCCATTTTTCTTCTACTGTTTTCACTGTCTTTATTGGATTGCTTTCATCATGCATCTCTTCTGCTTCTTTTGTCCTGTCAGAATCAAGAAGCCCATTATGAGAAGCTAACGTGTATGGAATGTATAACGCAAAGAATATAGTTCCGCCTACCTGTAGGATAGGCTTTATCCCTTCGATAGCATAATCAACTGCCTTGTATAATTTTCCCCTCATGAGGTATGATATATGAAAGCAATATATAAAGTTTAGCTAGAAGAACTCCAATAAATCTCCAACACAAGTAATGATTTCTGTTGGCTGGCCAGTCTCTTCTGTTGGTGTCTCGTGCGCGTAATCTCCGCGTTTGATCCAATAAGTTTGACATCCAAGTTTGTTTCCTACCTTAATGCCCCTGATTGTTCTGTCGTCGACAATTGCTGTCGTCTCTGGTGTTGTCCTCATCTCTGCCATGCATTCTAAATATTCTTCAGGAGTCTTTTCTTTTACAATCAATATACATTCCAGATGTTTCATCACACCTGAAGTGCTTATCTCAAATGTTCTTTGCTCTTTGTCTTTGCCAGAAAGTGTCACTAGTCCCAAAGTATATCTCTTCTTCAATTCCTTGACAACGCGCATTGCATCTGGATAAAGCCCTTTGTCTCGTTCGTGCAGAGTTCCAATCCAATCGAATATTATTCCTTTTATCATTTTAAAGTCTTGGCAATCTTTTTCTTTTTGGGGTAATTATTATCCCGGTATTCTTGTTCCAATCCCAATTTTTGCTAAACGCTCGGTATGGAAATTTTCTTCTTCTTAGATCTGCCGGATCGTTGACAAAAACTCTTTCTGCAGGATTTGTCTCGTAGCCTTTTATAACAAAATAATGCCCGCCCCATCTGTCAGATCTGCAGGGAGCGATAAAAGGAAGTCCGTTGTCAATGAAATTTTGAATATCTCTTAGGCTTAGATTATAATAGATATCTCCTTTAAGTCCGAGAATCTCAGCAGCATATGTTAAATCGTCATCATGGACCCCTTCTTTTGATACTTCTAGGGGATCAAGCCCCATTGCATCAACAATATCTTCTTGAGAACGATCAATCCCAATAAAAGCAAGTAACATGCTCAAACAAGCTGGCCCACAATGGTTGGGTTTCTGTTTGACCTTGGGTACTTCGAGTATTCTCTGTGCCATCTAGATATTGCGGAAAAAATTTCGAATTTATATATTTTACTGTCCAGTCAGCTCCAAGTATCGCTCTATGAAGCCATAGAAATTGATCTGCATTGGCAGGTCTGTTAATCTCTTGTTTATCTCACAGAAGAGATGGAGTTTGTCTCCCTGTGCATAAGTTTCTTTTCCTTTTGAAGCTTGATATTTTTTGACATAAGGTTTGAGTAATTTTTCTCTTTTTCTGATAAGAAAATCATCCCTTATTAGACCCCAATTGAATAATTTCATTTCATACCATTTTGGAATTGATTTTTTGTTTAATTTTGACCAATCATTTGTAAAAGCAGAAAGAGCTTCGTAATTTGCTTCTGTCTCTTCAA
>JAHWHI010000088.1 GCA_019323355.1 Candidatus Woesearchaeota archaeon
AAGGAAAAACCGGCAAAGAAGGCAAAACCCAAGCCTAAACCGAAAGCAAAACCGAAGCCCGAAGCAAAACCAAAGCCGGCAAAGAAACCGGTTAAGGTGAAGCCCAAGGCAAAACCAAAGCCAAAGCCGGCCAAAAAGTCAAAAAAGAAGAAAAAGTGATTATGTTCTTTTTACTTTTTTATTTTTCTAAATCCTGAGAGAAAATAGTTTCTTTATGGAGTTTTTCATCAAATTCCTTGCCAAAAATATACTTGAATTCCTTTTTTATTATTTCAAGTTCTTTTTCTTCATTTTTCTTTTTTGTGTTAGAACATGGATTTTTAAATATATCTATACACAATAATTATTGGGAAGACAGGGAGTGAATAATGAAAACTAAAACTAGAAATGGCGATTCTAAAAAACAAAAGATTATACCTCCGGCCGATTTCGGAGGCAAAACCAACGGCAGTAATGTATCCCTGGCAATTCCGCAAGAACGGATCAAGGCAGAATCAGATTTACGTTCAGAGATAAACAATCTTGAGGGACAATACAAAAGAACGAAAGCTGCTTATGACGACATTTTGAAAGCTCTTGGCGAGATTATCAATGAATTTCGTGAGAAGATGGCACAGATTCAAGAGCATGAAAGGAGGAGCCTGGAATCCTATTTTCCGGAAAATGAAGAAAAATTGCTGGGATGGATTGCTTTAGAAGGAAAAGCCCTGGCGAAAGAAGGTTTATCTTTGCTTTCTCCGAAGGACCAAGAATTGTGTAAGGCTTTGTTTAGGAGTATTGCTAAGATAGCGCATTCTGATAAGGATCCTGAAGGAAATTATGCAGATTTATTCAAGGAGGCATCAAATGCTTATGAGAAGGGAGACCTGTTCACGCTTCAATTAATAAAAAAAGAGCTGGATACAAAGGTGGATGTTTATTCCCGACGCCTTGATAGCACTATGGATGAGCTTATCGAAGAAAGAGATGCCCTCAGACGTCTGTTAATACAACTAAATAAACAGCTTAAGGTGTTTGAATTCTGTGGTGTGAACATATCCAATTATCTCGATAAACAATTGAAATTGAATCTGGTGTCTCTTAAGAAATCAATAAAGCATGCTCTTGATCTGAAATTACAATCATACGGCGACGTTGGAATAAAAAAAGAACGGGTTTCTCAGCAACCTTCAAATGAAACTGCTCTAAGTGTTATGGAACAAGAAAAAACACTTACTTTAATGTCCGATGAAGAGAAAGAGAAATTTATTGTTGCCCGCTTAGAAAAGATTGCAAAACGATTAGACGCAATCACTCCATACTATAACGGATTCCTGAGCCATCCTTTGTACCTAGAAATAAAAAACGACGAATCTCGGTACGCAGAACGATTAAGGGTCATGAAGGACGTCATGACGGAGATCGATATAAGACGAAAAGAAAATTTATCTTATGATGGAAGCCATCTTATATCTTTTGACGCTAAGCTTGGCAGAGGAGGTTGCTATTTTTTTCTTTATCCAGATGGGAAAATAACCATTCCAGAAAGCGAAAAAGAAAGATATGTGGAGTACATGCAGCTCTTGAACGGATTTGACGACCTCCTCAGCAAACCCATCCGTGTGCTCGAAGTAACCGATCTGAGTCTAAGATACCCTGAGCCTATTCTTGGGTATTATGGCATTTATGAATATTATGATGATCACTACAAATTGACGGATAGGAATGAAATAGTTCTACAAAGATTGTTACAGGCCATGGTTCTGTTGAAATTACCGCGTATTTATCCCACTAAGACCGTAACCAAGCAATATGTATTCGTAGAAGAATCATATGATAGTTTCCCTTATGATGGCAGCAGCGGTAAGAAAGAAAAAAAAGACATTGTAGAAATGACTGTCAAAGACGATTCAGGAAAAGAACAGGTCGTTAAAGGAAAGATAGTCGAGGTAGAAGATATAGAATTTGAAGAAGACCAACCTTTTTACAAGTTACTTGGTAGCGATTATGTCGAGTTCGAAGGGTATCTTGACATCAAAAATCAGAAGATTCCTTTCTTTATGGCATACACGTCCAATAATTTCAGGTCGCTTAGCAGCTCTGTAAATTCCATTAAATCAGGCGGTTTTTGGTTGAAAATGACCATCAATCACAAGGAGGTAACAATACGCTACGATCAGGTCCCTTCTTCCGGGAAATATGTGCTTACTTTAAATAGTATCGAAGAAGATTTGTTGCCTGATTTACTTTTTAAAATTGTAGAAAGACTGCGTATCGAGAAAGTGCGTGGAAGAAACCTTAATTATGATTTAGAAGCATTTGATTATCTCTGATTACTTGTTTTCCTCTGTTCCGCGCTTATTTTATGCTTATTCTCCCTAAGCTCTAATTATACTAATGTTAGTAAGATTAGTAAGCCCCCGGAGGGATTTGAACCCCCGACATCTCGCTTACGAAGCGAGCGCTCTACCACTGAGCTACGGAGGCAGGGAAGAAATACGCCGAGGAGGAGATTTGAACTCCTAACCCCTTGCGG
>JAHWHI010000004.1 GCA_019323355.1 Candidatus Woesearchaeota archaeon
AGAAGCCGATGTATTTCCAATAAGTACTGGACATCCATTGAAAACAAATTCAGGTTCTCCTGTTGTGACTATTGTTATTCCAAGATAACCAGTTATATTAGGGTTATTAGAGAAAGAATTTTGTATTGCATCCAAATCGTTCCTGACAGTCGGATTATTATTAATCGGCATCGCGCCGATACTTGGTTCAAAATAAGTTTCCCAGTCAGAAGCAGAGATAAAACGCGGATTGACACTGTTAGCCTCACCATAAGGCACGATTGCATCTCCTGCAAAAACCTGCGGTGCACTGTACGGAGGTTTTGTTTCGTAATAAGGTGTTGCAGAAGCTGTTTTTATTAGAACATAAGTCAGTGGATCAGTGTTAGAATAAAAGAATGCTTTGTAACAGTAAAGAGTATTTTCAGTTAAACCTGTATCCATATGTGATTGTCCACTTCCTTCGTAAATTAATGTGCCATCCAATGAATCTGCGGGGAAATCATCTATTTTTCTTCTGACCATAATAGAAGGCATCTCAAGACCATCAGGAAAATTCCAGGAAAGATAAGTAGTTCTGTGCCCAGCAGCAGCTTCGAACTCTTTAGGGGGTTCTACATTATCACGTTCTTTATCACATCCTCCAAACAATAATCCAGCTCCAAGAGCCACAGAACCTGCGAATTTGCCAATAGCGCCGCCTAGAAGACTTCGTACACCCCCTACTAGGCTTTCAAGAGGAGCCATGGTACATATATTATAGACGCAGAACTTTATAAAGCTTGCCTGTTGCAGTGGGGACTACATCAGAAGGCTGTCCTTTATGATCACATATCCCTTCTTGGCCTTTATGAGGTACTCCTTGTCTTCCTTGAATTCGGCCATTTTCACGAAATTCTCAGGCAGAAGCACTCTTTCCCCCCTGAAATTAAGCGTGGTTATGATCTCATGAGAAGGCTTGTCAATGGATTTTATGACTTCATCAAATCCGTTCTTGTTCTTGATGAGCTTGAAATCCCGTGTCTGCTCGTAAAGGGCTTTTGCAATCCTGTCAGCCACATTTATGTTTGACGCCTTTGTGATTCCAGTTATACCAGGAGAAAGATTTGCCTCAAGTATAAGAGGCCCTTTAGGCCCTTTCAGAATATCGACTGCGACAACCCCGCATCCAAGTGCTTTCGCAGCCTTTACAGCTGCTTTCTCTGTCTCTGTGTCTAATAGACATGGTTTGCATACACCGCCTGAATGAAAGCCTGAACGCGCCTCACCTTTTTTCGCTGTTCTTGTATAAGCAACAATCACTTTGTTTCCAGCAACAATCGCTCTGATATCAGTTCCAGACGTTTCAATGAATTCCTGGATGATAAACGGCTGTTTAAGCACAACAAGAGCGTCACACATAGAGCTTGCAGAAGCATAGCTTTCAGCATACAGAACTCCTTTTCCGTGTGTTCCCTGCGGAAGTTTGATCATGACAGGATAATTAAGTTTTTCAAGAGCTTTTTTCGCTGCAGAAGAAGTGGCTGCAATGAAAGCAGACGGCATTGGGATCTTTTTCCTGACAAAATGCAGCTGTGTCAGAAATTTGTCATTCGCAATGATAAAAGCATTGTGATGGATTGGAAGATATGTTTTTTCTCTCAGGGCTGCTGTCAAAGAAGAAAGTACAGATGCATATCTGAAAGAACCTCTAGCATATATACAGTCATAATCCTTCAGGATCTCACCATTGCACAGGACCTGGAAACCTTCTGGTGTGAATGCTACTTCAACATTCTTCAATGAAAGATGGTCTACAATATCAAAATATTTGTTCATAGCTTGCGCTATCAGGTTAGAACTCTGGCTTCCTAAAGATAGAACAGCTGCTCTCATAATTCCCCCCGATTTAGTTTTTATTTGATGCTAGGATCAATCAAAAAGTTTTCTTTGCGCAATATGTTTCTTCCTATCAAAACCCGGTATAACATCTCGTGCCTGTCTGCAAGCGTGAAATATCCTGAGATGACCTTTCCCTTTATTTTAATCTTCACTTTTATCACAGGCCTCTCTTTTATACCAGCAGATGCAGACCTTATCTTTGTTGTCTTCAGCACATTGTTCAGGCCTAACTTATGCGCGAGCTCCCTGTCAATCGAGCTCTTAGAGGCTCCTGTATCGATACGCGCGATCGCAGTCCTCTCTTTACTGTCTGCAAAAATAGTTATCTTTTCAGTTAGGCCTAGGATAGTCTTCATTTTTTATTCTTTCTCTTCCTTGACTTCTTCGCCATCGTAAGGCTTGTCAACCTTTACTTCGATGACATGCTCGTCAGTCGGCTTCATTGTCGGGAAAGGTATTGAATCTCGAATAGATTTTGCATTCGAAAGTAACATTGCCATCCTCTCGACACCGACACCGACACCGCTCATCGGCGGCATACCAATCTCTACTGCCTGTATAAAATCCTCATCAACAGGATGCACTTCTTCTTCGCCAGCTCTTCCTTCCTCTGCCTGCTCAACAAGAAGCTTTCTCTGCAGGATAGGATCGTTCTGCTCAGAATATCCATTGCATATCTCCCAGCCATTGATATAAGACTCATATCTTTCCAATAAAGTCGGATCTCCTCGCAGTGTCTTGCATAACGGAATTGTCTCTTTTGGATGATGTATCAGATGCACTGGTCCGACTAATTTATCTTCGCACAGTTCGTCGAAGATTGCTGCGATCGCAAGACCTCTGTTATAGTCTCCGTCTAATTCAATCGCATTCGCAGACATCACATCCTTGATATCAGCATCATCCATATTGTCAACATCCATATTCGCGTATTTCTTGATAGCTTCCTTCATCTCTAGCTTTGGCCACGGTGGTGCCAGATCTATGTCGACACCTTGATAATTGATCTTTGTTGTGCCAAGGACTTTCTTTGCAACATATTCATACAT
>JAHWHI010000089.1 GCA_019323355.1 Candidatus Woesearchaeota archaeon
GAAGAGCAGACAGTGACAGTTAAATGCGGTTCTGGCGCGCGAGAATCAGAGGAGACGATATCATTTACTCTTGACAAGACACTTCCAACATTGACAATAGAGAGTCCTGTTGACGGAGAAATGCTTGCCACTCCGGACTTCTATCTCACTGGTTCTACTGAACCGGGCGCTTCGGTTGATGTCTATGTGAATCGCGCATATCAAGGAAAGGTTGAAATCGATGACGACGGATATTTTGATTCTGCAGTCTCTCTTGAAAATTCTGGCGAGAATGAGATAAAGATAATTGCAACTGATAAAGCTGGAAACAAAGCTCGCAGGACAATCCTTGTCTCAACAACTTCTGACGCTCCTCGTGTTGTTGCGATATTCCCTTCTGCAGGTGTTGTAGGAGAAGTTCCAGAGATTGTAGCTGTTGTGCGCGGAGAAGGCTTCAGCCCAACACGTACCATATTTGAGGTCACAAAGGATGATGTTGATTTCAGCGGGACAGTATCCTATGATTCTGAACAGAATGTCCTTGCGTTCAGATCAACAATGGGTTATTTCCCGTCTGGAGAGTATGTTGTGAGGGTGATTCCTGTTGATGACGAGGGCGAGACCGGGTTCTCAAGACAGGTATCTTTCACTGTAGATATAACACAGCCAAGATTAAGGTGGGTATCGCCAGCATCTGAACGAGCCATCATAAATAAGCGAGAGCTTCGCGCGATTGTCGAGCTGCAGCCAATCTCCTCTAGGCGTGTCATCACACAAGCAGACATCTATGCGAGCAGCGACGGGATCGACTTTATCAAATTTGACTTTGTCAAGAAAGGAACACTGTATTATGCGGATCTTGAGCTTGATGAAGGCATAAATTATATCAGGATAGATGCAGCAGATCTGCCTGGAACAGTCCATCATACCCGGACTTTGATTGTTGATCTTCAGGGTGCGACTGCAATTATCGAGCCTACTGGCACGATCACTACTTCAAGGCCAACTATAACAGCAACCTTTGATGAAGATGTTGAACTAGTTTCATACTCTCTTGTAGAGTTTGGGGACAGTGTTTCGTTCACGCACGCTCTTGATCTGTCAGAATCAACAAGCCGGGAATTTATATTCGAGACGACCTCACAGCTTCTGTCTGGAAGTTATACTTTCTCGATCACAGTGAAAGATATAAATGGAAACGAGGCAACAACTGTACAGAATTTTATCGTTGACATAGGAGATGTTGTGCAGGAACTTATTAAGCCAAAGAATATGGTTGCATCAGAATCTCCGTTTGACCTGATTATACAGACAAACCAGGATGCGAACTGCCGGTATTCCAGGATTTATAGTCCAAATATCCATACCTCAATGACACAGTTCACAGGCATGTTTGAACAGACCGGAGGTCTGCGGCATGTTGTGAGCGATCTTGCTGATATCAATGCAGTGTATCCTGATACTAACGGGCTTTATGTCTGGTGCGAAGGCCTCACAACAATGAGAGAATCGCAGCCTGTACGTTATGATTTATCTATCGACGATACAGAACCAGAAATATTGTCAGCTTATGTCGAACCAGATGAAATCTCAGAATATCCTCTGGAGACCGAGCTTTTTGTTGAGACTGACGAACCTGCGATATGCAAGTATGAGTGCAACAGCGCTGTTGTCTCCTATGATTTTATGGATAATGCACTTTCAGAATCATATGAGACAGTACAGAGCGGGATAATTGAACTGGAAGATATGACAGAATATGAGTGTAATGTAGTATGCGCGAATCTAGCTGGATTGGAATCAGAAGTTTCCACCTTGTCATTCAATGTTGACACTTCAATCGGTGTCGGTCTTAGGATAATCAGGCCCAAGGACGGTTCAGCGTTCAGTGATTATTCTGTACTCCTTAAAGTAAAGAGCGAAAATATTGCAGAATGCGAATATGTCCTTGACGAGGAAGAAGCTGTATCCTTCCCAGAACTAGGACAATCGTTTGAGGATACATTGACCAACCTTTCAATCGGCGAGCATACTATCACTGTCAATTGCATATACAGTACAGGCGATGGAAGTGTGAGCTCTACATTCTATGTTGATGATACTCCTCCTTCTGAGGTCACTGTTGATGTTGGAGATATTGCATGCTCTTCTGATAATATCAATGTAACCTGGGATGCTGTCGATGAGGAGAGTGGAATCATAGAGTATTCTGTTGCTATACGCACAGAAGAATCTGAAGAAGAAATCTATGATATTCAGGATTTTGCTTCTGTTGGAGAATCGAATACATTGCCGGCTGGTTTTGTCCCGGAACTTGATCCTGCGAGATACGTGTTTGGTGTCAAAGCAATGAACAGGGCCGGATTATGGTCCGAGCCTGTCGAGAGTGAAGTATTCCTTATCGATCCGACCTTACTGATATGTGTTGATATAACTCCTCCAGAGATCACCCTATCAAAACAGCAGATTCCTGCAAAGACAACTGTCTCTATTATCTGCAGTGATAATGAGAGCGGATGCAACCCATCAATCCAATACGGAATCTCTGACGAGGCTGTATCCTGCGAGGTGAATAATACTTATGTTGTTCCGCTTATATTTACAGAGCAGAAGCATCTTTGTTATATCGCTTCTGATCTTGCTGGTAATGTGGCAGAAGATACAGAAGTTATTGTGATACTTCCTTCTGATGTCGCTGGCTGTCCAGATGATCTTGACTGCGACAACATATCAAATGCCCGTGACGATGATGTTGACGGAGACGGAATAAATAACTGTGCAGACCCAGACGATGACAATGATGGTATTGTCGATTATAAATTAGATACAAACTTCAATGAGGACTTTGATGATGATAATGATGGCATGAATGATGATGTTGATTATGATGTTGACAATGACCTTGACAATGATGGTCTTGGAAACGGTATTGATGATGATATAGACTGTGACGGAATCCTGAACTGCGATGATCCGGATATGGATAATGACGGTTCACTCAACAACTGGCACGATACAAACCGCGGACTGCTCGGAGAGCCTGATGCTGACGCTGATAATGACGGAACTTTGGATGTAGATGATCCTGACTTTGGAATAGCAGCCATCCCTGATACAGACAATGATCTGGATAATGACGGAACCCTGAACGCTGTTGATGAAGATCTTGACGGAGACAATATTCTTGACAGCGAGGACAACGATTGGGATAATGACGGAGTCCTGAACTGTATGGATATTGACATAGACAATGACGGAGTCAGCAATGGAATAGATCCGGATTATTCTGATGACTTTGACCAGGATGGCATGGCGAACGAGTGGGAGGATATGTTTGCTCTTGACAAGCTTGATCCTTCTGATGCTATGCGGGACAATGATAATGACGGCCTTACAAATCTTGACGAGTTCAAGTATCGTACTGATCCTAACAATGCTGATAGTGACGATGATGGGTATTCTGATTATGATGAATTGTTCGGCTATGATGAACGGTATGATCCTACTGACCCAGAAAGCCGACCGCCATCAAAACTGTTGTTCTATATTGTGATCTTAGTGCTGCTTGCAGCACTCGGAGCAGGAGGATACTACGGCTACAAATATTATGTTTCATATTCTGAGAGGCAACGCGCGATCGAGGCGCAGAGAAGGCAGGCAGAAACTGCGAAACGTATCCCTGCGCGGGCAAAAAAGAAAACCAAGCCGCGTGTCAAGATTCTTGTTCCAGAAGTAAAGATAGACGAAGAGCTCGAAAAAAGAAAAAAGCTGCGTGAAGAGCGAAGATTGGCAAAAGCGAGCGTGCGTGAACGGCTGTTCGGAAGGTTTGCTCCAACTTCAAAATTAAAGCCTGTTGAGGAAAATAAAGGAAAAGTAAGAAAAGGACTTCCAGACTCGTTTGCAAAACTTGATAAGATGCTGGGCAAGGGAAAAGATCTTAGCGAACTGATCTCAAAAGCAAAAGGCAAGACCAAGAAGAGCGGACTTGACGAGCTTGAGAGGTTGTCCCAAATAGTAGAGAAAAAAGGAGAGCTCAAGAAATCTGATTTTGACAAGTTAATGTCCTTGAGCGACAAGCTCGTATCAGAAACCACAAAAACAAAGCCCACAGGTAAGAAAAGAAAAAAACTGAAACGAATTTAAAATGTCAAATAAAAAAAGAGGCCAGGTTGAAGTACGCGTTGTCATATATCTCTTAGCTGTGTTTATCGCAGCCCTTATCCTGTCTTATGGGTATATAGCTATCAAAGGGCTTATCTTCACACAAGAAGATATTCTTCTTATCACATTCAAGGAGGATATCAAAGATAAAGTGGAAGAAAAGAGCTATGAATTCAGGTCAGTGGAAAAACTTACGTTTTCCCTTCCTTCTTCATATGATGAGATATGTTTTGGAGATATACGTGATGTCACAGCTGCGCTGAATTCGCTTGATGAAGATTATGTCTTGGTCAGAAATAGTGTGAGAGACTCTGTCAAGAGAAATTTTTTCATACTCCAGAGAGGACGGTTGATAGATGCATTTTATGTCGGAGATCTGGTCATTGATGGAACTTTCAATTGCTTAGAAGTTTCAAACGGCGTTATCAACCTCGAGTTCCGGGCAATGGGCAAGTCTGGAGTTAAGATATCTGAATGGGTATAAGATGAAAGATAAGAAAGCAGTGATCGAAGTACAGATGAACTGGATTTTTGTAATGATAATAGGCGGCATAATATTGTTCTTTTTCATAGGTGTTGTTGTAAAGCAAAGATCTGCCTCTGAAGAGAAACTGGTGAATGAACTTATCCGTGACGTTGATCAATACATGAGCGGGGCTAGTGTTGCTCCTAGAGGTGCAGCGACACTACCTGTGCCAGGATATGATGTTTATTTCAGCTGCGACCATCTCCAGATAAAGAATCAGAGAACATTGCTTGAAAGCCGGGTGGTGTTTGCACCTGCGTTTATTGACAAGGATGACAGGCAATTGACAGTCTGGGCATTGCTATGGCAGATGCCGTTTGACGTGACAAATTTTCTATATGTGACAGGTCCTGGAGTGCGTTATGTCTTTGTATATGAGGATTCAAGATATGATGACTTTTACAATAATTTTGTGACTGACAAGATAAATAAGATCAAACCAGACATTGTGGGTTCAGAAAGGATGATAACTTTTCCTGACGAAGGAAGCTATAATACCCGAATCGTGATGTTGGGAGATATTGAACCTATCCAGATCCCTGATTTTGCAAAAAATTCAAGGACATCATTTGTCTGGATGCCGTATTTTGATCCTGCAGAGAAGATCCCTTACGGCGATGTTTATTTCCTACAGTGGAACCCAACCTCAAAAGAATTTGAAGAATCACAATCAGTCTATATAGGAGTTCCCTCCCTGGTCGGTGCGATGTTCAGTGAATCTGTCGAAGATTATGACTGTGCAATGCAAAAAGCTTTTCAGAATCTATATGCTGTGAGCAGCGTATTCAGGAAGAAGATAGATCTGCTTGGAGGATCTAATGTGTGTCCAGCATTCTATGGAGATTACGACAAACAATTGTTTGATGAGATTGGAAGTTACAGTTCCCAGCCAGAGAAATGGCAGGAGGATATTCCTAGCCTGTTATCAAAAATCGCGTCAATCCGCCAGAGGAATTTCCTGATTGAATCACAGTCATGCCCATTGCTTTACTAAGATGAAAAAAAAATATAGATCCCATAAAAAAGCGCAGATACAGACATTAGAGACTATCGCAGTCCTATTTGTATTTTTCCTGCTGATATCATTGAGCCTGATATTTTATATGAGTTTTTCAAAAGGACGGGAATCCGGAAAAATGGCAGAACTAAGCCACGAGCAAGCTGTGCAAGTCGCACAATTGATCGCCCATCTTCCTGAGATCCGCGCGACACAGCAGGCGATACGCGGTGTCAATACGTTTGATCTTAAGCAGATGGAAGCTTTGAAGATTGTTCTCGACCAGAATCCAGAGCTCAGCAAGGGAATCTATCAGGAACGGTTCGGAACAACAACAATAACAGTCAGGGAGATTTTTCCTGTAGAGAGGAACTGGACTGTATATGATAATCCAGATCCAGCTGCAAAGTTTGAAACTCCGTTTTTTATTCCTGTTGCATTATATGATCCAGTAGACATTCCAGGTGGGAACTATTCTTTTGGAATGCTAGAAGTTGTATTTTATGGTTGAAAATGAAAAAAGCACAGATGGAAATCATGGGGCTGGTCGTGATAGTTCTTATCCTAATAGTGGCTATGATGTTTGTACTATTTTTTGCAACGCGTGAAAAACCCGGAGAAGGTATAAAAGAATTTGATGAAGAACTTCATTCTTTCAATACAGTGAGTGCTTTGCTTCATACAAATGTTCCTTTCAGAGGATTGCAGGTGCAGTCTGTGATAGAGATGTGCATGTGGAATGACATCTGGGTAGGTCCGGCGCACACAATGACTCCCTGCGAATATTCATCCTCTGCAATCGCTTATATGCTGTCTAATTCGCTTTCTTATATTAACCAGGATTATCATCTTTATGTATATAGTGATCTTGATCCAGATTATTATCGTATAAATATCAAAAGTGACGACTCCCCAGGACTTTGCACTGGAGATATATACAGCGCGACCCAACCCTTGACATATGCTGGCGGAACAATGTATGTTGTGCTTGATATCTGCGACAAACCACGAGGTGAGATATAATGGCCTTGTTGAAAACCTTGGTCTATAATTTGAAAAACATGAAGAATGAGCGCGGAGAGCTCTCATTGAAAGCCTTGATGATAATTATAGCTACGCTCATAGGGATATTCATACTTGCAGTCCTGTTTTTCAAATCATTCAAGATATTAAAATAGATTAAAACCAAAAAATGAAGACGAACAAAAAAGCCGGAATAAGCCTTGGTATGCGGACATTGGCGTTATTGATTCTTTTGTTAGTGTCATCTTTCTTCATACTTTATTTTGAGGTTTATGCTGGCGAAAAAGTAGTACAGTCAGCAGACGCGTGCCTGTGCAGGTTGAGCGTAGATCGTGCAGCGTCGACAAAAGTTTTTGAGACGCCGAGCAGGTTTGGTCTTGACTGTAGTACACGTTATGTGAACATATATCTTGGAGATGAATATAAAGAAAAAGCAAAAGGCGAAAGGGTGGACTATTATATATCAAATTCCAGCCAATTAAAAGAAATATTTGCAAAAGAAATCGCCTTAGGGTACTGGGAAATGGGGGCTGGAATCAGCAATCCATATCCTAATCTGGTGACCCTAACAAAGGGCAGGAACAGTAGGTGCGTGATAACCGCACAGATCACAGTCGACCAGAAGGTCATCAATTCGTATGGTCCTTCTTTGCTTGGTCTTGAGAAATATCTAGATGATTATCAGTTTAATGAATGCGGAATTAAAAGAAATGCGCGCGAGATAATCGGAAGAGAAACTTCATTTGACCGCATCGATCTGACACGCAATGGAAAACCGATCACATTATCTGTTGTATGGGGCGCAACTATCACTGATGATCTGCAGAGAGCCAAATGGATCACTGATACTGGCACAAAGATCGCAGTCATTGGTACAGCCTTAAGCTATATTCCTGGAGTCGAGGTCATAGGTAAAAGCATTTCTTTTGCGGGAATCGCAGGCACTGCTGGAGGCATAGGGTATAATCTTGTGACTATCGGAGATAATGCATATCTTTTCTCGATTGCGGTCGGTCCTGCAGACGAAGTTGGAAAAAGCTGCGGGCAGTTATATTAAAATGGATGATAGAGGGGCAATAGAACTTGTATGGACAGTCATCGTGCTTATACTTGTGGCTGTCCTGTCCTTGATAATCCTTACTTTCTTTTTGCAGTCAACAGGAAAAGGTGCAGAACAGCTCCAGGAAGATGTAATGTGCAAATTGAGTGTTGAGGAAGCTGTGCGTACTGGAGATTGGTTCGGAGATGTCATAATATGCCCTACCAAATATCACGAGCTGAAGAAAACAAAAGCAGACGAAGTGAAGAGCCTTGTTGCTAAGCGTGCTGCTGTCTGCTGGGACAAGTTCGGCCGCGGGAAAAAATTACTTTTTGAGCACAGCCCTAGCCTGTTCGGAAGTGACAAGGCTGCATATTGCAATGTCTGTGATGTATTTGAGTTTGAGAATGTAGAACCTATTTATGATCTTGGAAGTTATCTGACAAAAAATAATGTGTCTAAATATTATTCTGCAGAACCAAAGTCTTATTTTGAATTCCTGAACCATGTTATGCTAAGTTCGAATGATAAGATCGAGATTGAGAATACAGTGTTGAGACAAGTCGGTATCGACACTTCAAAACCGTATGCGATTGTCTTTGTCTATACTAAAGATCCAAGATTCTTCTCTGTCAAGTATTTTTTAGGAGAAGCGAGCAAGAACTATCTTCCGGCCAAATTTTATTTCAACTCTCTCAGCTTTTTGTTAGGCTATGATGATCTGGCAGACTGGGACGCGCGCATTGCACTTGTTCCGTATAATAAAGCTGAACTCCAGAAAGCGTGCGAGTATCTGGAAGAGTAAATCAGGACAAAATTAAGAATAAATTTATATATGTACTTTCATTCAGGAGGTTTATGATCTGGCATTTATTGAAATCAATATGGCCAAACAAAAAGGCAGACATATCAATAAAGACTATAGTCATCATCATAATCACAATCGCAGTCCTTGTGTTATTGATATATATTGCCAGCACAAAAGGAAAAGGAATGTTTGATATATGGGAAAGGGGCCCGTTTGCATAGAAAATGAAAATAATTGATGTGATAATCGTGCTGATCATTGCATTGCTTGTGATAGCTCTGGTCATGATTATATTCTTTCCAAAGATCAAGCACGCAGATGATCTCACAGAAGGATTTGTAGAAAAGACATTAGAGGAGCATACTGCAGCTGAAATCGACCCGGCTGTAGTAGATGAAATCAGGCATGTTGTGGCAGCACAAAGCACAGTAACATTTATATATGAGAGATACGACCTGTAATATGGATTTAAAGATAAGAGGTGTTAATGATGTTCAATAAAAAAGCACAAGGAATGTCTCTGAATGTCGTTGTAATTGCTGTTCTAGTGATTCTTGTACTGGTTGTTCTTGCGATAATCTTTACAACACAGACAGGAAAGACAGGAAAAGAATTACAAGGATGTATTGCAACAGGAGGATTGTGCAAAGCAGAATGTAATACAGATACAGAAGCACAGGGCAGAGAAGGAGTGTATTCGTGCCCAGAAAACACAGTCTGTTGCTTTGACAAGGATCTTGCAGCAAGCAGAGGATTACAGACAGAGTTAATCTGATCTTTTTTTCTCTTTTATTTATGACAACCTTTATATAGGAAACAGACCTATTTTCTAGAAAATGATGCTTAAAAAGAGGTGTAATCAGAGGGGGCAGGGCCTTCCCCTACAAGTGGTTGTTCTCATAATTCTGGCAGTGCTTGCTTTGGTTGTAATAGCCTTGATTTTCTCAGGCAGTGTGTTCAAGGGCAAGAAAGAGATCGAATATGTCTCTGCACCAATCGAATATCAGACAGCATGCCTGCACCAGGACAAGCTTCCATATACCGAGTGCGTAGAAAAATGCAAGAAGTGGGTTGCTGACCATCCTGGTGAGCATCTGAAGAATGCGGTTGTTGACGGAGTCTCGTGTTATCTAGATAAAAAGAGTTGATTCTATGAAAAACAAGAGAGGACAGGAAACCTGGGTATCAAAAGAGTACATAATTTTGATTATCGCAGTAGTAGGTTTATTCTTGCTTATGACATTCGGAATGCGGATATGCACTTCCCTTGAGCAAGAAGCCACTAAAGGCAGTTTCGAATCATTCACAGATTTTCATGAAGGTGTTTCCATATTAACCTCAACCAAAAACCTGACAAAATGCGGTGTCGAGCTGGCTTTCCAGGATAATGAAGCTCTTGTTGGTTTTTCTGCTGGAGAAGCGCGTGTAAATCCAAAGGTTGGTTTTTTCAGAGGACTGACAAAATGGATCTCTGATACCCGGATAAACAGGCCAGAGATGGAGTACTGTTCTCCTGACAAAGCGTGCATAGTGCTGTGCAATGTTGAAGGAACTCCGAATGCTGATGATTGCAGAGGAACATTGCGGCTGGAAGTGCGCGAACTGGAAAATGTCACAAAAATAAAGAGTGTAGAAGGAAGCAAAGTGAATGATTTGGTCTACTACGGTGATTCTACTGGAAAAGTTGAATATCTTGTGCTTGAGAAAGCTGGAAGGACTGCTCCTTACATGATTTATGTTGGAAAAGGGGATGCAGACATCAAACCGTGCCAGAGCGCAGTCACAATTGCTAAACGCAAATTCGGAGAGAAGCCAGAGTTTGAGAAACTGCCGACAATTGAAGAGATTGAGATTCCTGGAACATGAGAGCAAATAAAAGAGGCATATTAAGTGAACAATTGTATATCCTGTTTGGAGTTCTTGTTGTAGTCATATTTACATTAAATGCGTATAAGTTTGTGAATGGCATTGCTTCAAAAGCAGGCATCCAGCAGCAATTCGCAGTGCGGGATCTTGCAATGACCTCAACAACCATATCTGGAGGGCCAGGGGCTGTTGTCTATGCATTGTACATACAAAAATCCCAGCAGAAGATCTTTCCAGGACAGTTGATGCTTGCATTTTATGATCCGAAATCTGAGGCTTTCCTGAATTATGCAGAATATTTCTTTACATTCTCTGAAGCGCAAAGGTTCCAGAGAGACAAGAATCTGACAGATTCAGTGCATGTAGTTAAATCCGGAAACGAGATAGGGTTTCATAATCTGTATTCTATTCCCACCAGCCCTTTGGACATGGACTGTAGAAATTATCTGCAGACAAAAACAACAGGTGTTTTTGGAGAGAATAAGATTGTGATAATGCCTGGAAATGATTCGCGTTCAAGGGAAATAGCTGATAATCTATTTGCTGCTCTTGGCGGCGGGCTTGCAACAGGACAGAATGTCATGATAGATCAGTCTGGCAATGAAAAAGCTGACATCATGCTTGTCTTGAGGCCTGGAAAAAATTCATCAGTATCATTGCAGACCCCTTCCAGAGAAGCAAAGAAATTAGCATGCCTGTTCAAGAAAAGCTCTCGGATTGACATGATCAACCAAGAATATTATCCCGAACTTGCATATAATCCTTCAGAGATAATAATTGTAATTGAGACTGCTCCAGGCAAAGACTTTTCGTCAGAGATCGCAGACAGCATCTTGAGGTATTATCATGAATAAGAAAGCACTGGCATTCAACCAGATGATAAAGATTGCAGAATTGGTACTGATGGTGATAGTGCTGATGGCTTTATACTTTTGCCTGCGCCATTCTGTCTCAACCCTATATGACACAAGCTCTGCAGAAGCTGTTTCCTATCTCAACAATATGATATACTCAGAACAAGGAATAATGTATTATGATTCAAGTATCGACAGGGTATATCCCGGAATAATAAATAATTTTGACAGTTCTGTCCTTGATAAATCAATGAGAGTAAACATCACTTCTGAACTTCCAGCAGCAAAGCTGGCCCTTATCTATGCTGACAGCGGAAGTGAACAAACAATATACTGGAATGAGAAATGGTACACCCGCCTGAAAGAAAAAGTAGGTTTCAAAGGAAGCGGAAGCCCGTATGTGCGAGAAGAGAAACTGATTGTCAATGTGCTGAATCTGGATGGAAGCTTGAGTCCAGCATATCTGACAATAGAAGTACTGGTGCCGAGAAGATGAGAAAAAATAAACGAGGGGGGATAGCGAACCTGTTTGAAATAATCGGTTCTTCATTGTTTTTGCTAGTACTTTTCTTGATCTTTTGCAGCGGGCTAGTAGTTGATTTTAACCGTGTGAATGTAAAGATCCAAGGGGACACAGCAGGATATAATCATGATATCACAATGCAAAGCTATCTTCGTGCACCTGTTTTTTACGAGAATAAAACAATCTCAATGCTCGAGCTGATGAATATAGCAATCGCAAATGGAGAATTTGAACTTCTTGAGAAAGAGACAAAGAAACTGCTTTCCCAGTATGTCTATGACAATAATTTTTGGTATGTTGGTGTTTGGGACATGCACCCGAATGATTTTGACACTGTGATGAATGAATATTTAGATTATGATGATTTCGAAGATTTGATGGAAGAAGAGCCTGGCAAGGAGATCGGGATGAGCAAACTACTTGTGAGCATGCACCAATTAAAGCCAAAAGACAAGGGTGAGAATAAAGAATTGCAATTCATGCAAATCCCTTATCTTTCCAGCAGAGAAAAAGAATTCATGATACTTGTTTTCCAGGTTGGTGAAGCAAAATGAACAAGAAAGGCATACTCAGCATCTTTCTGGCTGTTATGACAGCTTTCATACTAATCTATGCTTTTATTGTCCTAGGAAACATAGGCACGATAAACGAGCGGTTTGTCGGAACACATGCAGTTAAACTAGGAGAATTATACAAGATCGGGGAGAATGTACGGTTCTATATTGACAGTTCTGGGTTATATGCAAAAGACATTGCGCTTTTTGAATTTGAAAAAAACGGCCAGTTTCCTCGCTGCGGAGAGATGGAGACTTATTTCTTATGGAAGAATCAAAGCCATGAATGCTATCCTACCAAAGATTCAATCTCCTTTGGGATGCGGACAGCATTTGCATCAGTTATAAATCCGTTTTTGGAGAACTACAAATTGTATGACGTAACTCCAGATATGTTAACTCCTGCCGATCTTATTTTTGAGGACGGGGTCCTGAAGGGATATCCGTTTGACAGTCTTGTCATCAATAAAGATCCGTTGTATTCAATAAGCCAGGGTTTCTCTGTAAATTTTGAATACCCTTTTGACTATAATGATCTGAAAAAGTATTTGCTTGAGATAAATGAGAAATGCAAGGATCAGGAGACCTCTGCATTAAAGAATTGTGTCCAGGCTGAAGTCAACAGGATAAATCTTCTCGAGTCTGGAAAGAGCAGAGAGTGGAAGTTTGGGGGATGCGATGATTCAGATGAAAATTTATTAAATGCGTTTGCAGAGAAGTATAATGATTGCGCAGCCTCGTATGATATTGATTGTGACTGTCCGATCCTGCAGTATGATCTGAGGATAAATATCCAAGGAGAAGTCGCAGTGCTTGGAAATTATTCCTCGCTGCTTGGATTGCCGTTCAATCCTCCTGCAATGATTCCTGGAGCAAGACTGATAAAGAAAAAGAACTTTATTGATCTTGCATCTTCGGGCGTCTCCAATCCGGTGTGCAGATCTGACCGAAGGATGTTCAAACTCTGCGTGAAACAGCCCTTCAGGGTCAATATTTTTGGCGAGCAGAAACAGCTCATGACAAGATTTGCAATATATATTGATGATGAAGCTGCGCCAGAGCCTATATCTGTCTCTAGAACCGGGAAAGGTTTTGAATGGGATGCCTCTACATCTCCGGATGTGAAAGAGTACCGCGTATTTGCCTATAAAAAAGGCCTGGTGCCGGACTATTCTTCTTTTGATGTTGTTGGGCGAGCTAAAAATTCTCAGGAGAAACTATCTATGTTGAAAGATCCTTCAATGTATGATCTTGAGGTTGTAGCAGTGGATCATAACAAGAACTGCATCATCTCTGGAAGGAAAGAGAAGTGTGACTGAGCTTTTAAATGCCCACCAATAGTTATTTATATTAGAATTTATTTAACTGGATTCTGGGGGAGTTGATGTTATATGATACAGATGCCTTATGATCAGATTATAAAGAAACTAGTAACTAATACTTCTCTTTCTGAAAAAGAGATCAATGATAAGATCGCAGCTAAGATGGGAGAGCTCTCTGGCCTTATAAGCAAGGAAGGGGCTGCGCATATAATTGCGAACGAGCTGGGAGTCAAACTATTCCAGGTTTCTGCCGGTCTTCTGAAGATCAAGGATGTGCTTCCAGGAATGCGTTCGGTTGAGACAGTCGGCAAAGTGACGAATGTTTTTGAACCACGAGATTTTGACACAGGATCGCGCAAAGGAAAGGTCGGAAATTTCATCATCTCTGACGAAACAGGAAGCATTAGGGTCACACTATGGAATGATATGGTAGAAAAGATGCAGAGCTTTGAGAGCGGCAAGACCATCATCAAGATAAAGAATGGTTATGTGCGCCAGAATAATCTTGGAAACAAAGAATTGCATCTTAATGACAGCTCTGCTCTTGTAATAAATCCTCCTGGAATCGAGATCGAGGAACGAAAGAGCGAGCGAAAGAAAATAATAGATGTACAACAAGAAGATGCATCAATAGAGCTTCTAGGACATATAGTGGATATTTTCACACCTACATTTTTTGAGGTATGTCCGGCGTGCTCGCGCAGGCTTACACTAGGGGAAAATGGGTTTGAATGCCAGCAACATGGGAAAGTTGAAGCAAGCTTTTCTTATGTTGTCAACATTCTGCTTGATGACGGCACTGGAACTATCCGTATTGCGTGCTGGAGGAACCAGGCAGATAAGTTGTTCGAGAATATGATGGAGATGAAAGATAAGAATGAGGTATTTGAGCAGAAAAAAGCAGGTCTTTTAGGGACTATGGTTGCTGTGCGGGGAAAGATAACTAAGAACAACCTGAACAACAATCTGGAGATGTCTGCTTTTTCTATGAATACAAAACCAAATCCAGAGGCAGAAGTTGAGCAGCTTCAGAAAGAGCTGGAAGAACTAGACAGTATCCAAATCCAAGAAGAAGAAATAAAATAAAGAATTCTTTATGTTGATAGGTTTGCAGTTGCTGCCACATTAGCAGCTGCAACATTTGATGCGAGTGTCGAAGTTCCTGAGGCCGCTGTGGTTGTTGTATGATTAACCCAGAAGTTTGCCAGCTTCCACCTGTTTCGTCCGCAATCAAAGGATTGGGTTGTATCCTGCCAGTCGCATGTATATGCAATCATGTAGTTGTTTCCTGCGAAATGCTCTTTTGTTGTAATGTTTATGTCCAGGCTAACAGGGCCATTACACCACTCAGTATCGTCTATTTTCTCGCATGGGAAATTGTACTGCCTCCATGCTGCAGGGCCGGGGCTATTAATCGTCATCAAACCAAGCTCCAATACGAAAAACTGCCTCCATACAAAATCTTCATTGCTAGAAACAGTTATCTTCCCAGGCAGGGTAGGACTAATCGTAAGCTGATTTGGGGAAATTGATATTGCGTTTCCAGCGTCTGCTGCCCAGGTTGGAAGCGCTGCTCCTGCTTCACCGATCGGTGTCGGCTGGAATGCTCCTGGTGCTGGGGGCACTCTCTGCTGTGCCTGGCAGCTTGTTATGAAAATTGCAATTACAAGAAATGTTAGCAGTATTGTTATTTTTTTCATATTGATCACCTTTGGTTTGTTTAATCTTAAGTTCCGGCTGCTGTGCCTATGATTGTCATCTGACTTTTGGCGTTATTGTTTTCATTTGATTCTGTGAGATTATTCTGCCAGTCAACAACAGCTGTGACATTCTGATTATATGAAATTGTAAGTACGCTGGTTGTAATATGATATCCTTGCAGAAGCGCTTCCTGACGATTGTATACTGCTAGTGGCGTATACGGAGGGCTTACAAATGATCCTGTAATCTCTGAATTTCCAGAAGCGTCAGTAACATTCAAGCTTATCGGCATTTCAATTGGAATAACTGCCCCCTGTCCTATGTTCTTAACAACAATTTCTAATCTTCCATTGGATTTTGCAAGGATGCTGTCAACAACAAGGTCAAATGGAACTGCTTCACTTGGCAATAAGCAGATGCCGTTTGCACATCCATATGGACAGACAATTTCCTGCATCTTTAGTTTGTTCAACTGAGGATCATCATCATCACAATAGGCTTCTTGTAGAACCATATTGCCGTGGCAGCCATCATTGATAACCATATCTAAATATGAGGCAGTTGTTGCTGTCCTATTATCCAATCCTCCGTCTGGATCAACACAAGTATCATTCAGACAAGCACCTGAGACGCATCCGATTGAACAGCTGACCAAAGACGAAGATACAGCATCGTTAACACAGCTGTATTCTTTTAGTTGACAATCTGGACCAGTATTACATTGGATAACTGTTTGGTTTGTTGTTGGATTGTAGCAAGTATCTTGATAATCTTGATCTTCAAAAGTAACATTGCCCCTTATCCAGATGCTTCCATCGTCTGAATCTGAACATTCATCTTCATCTGGAGTTTCTGGCGCTTCTCCTGTTGTCAAGTTGAACCAAATCAATTTCCATCTTCCGCCACTGCAGTCGAACTGGTTGTTCGGAAGTATTGTACAAGTATAACCTAAAGCATAGTTCTGTCCATCATAATATGTGTCCCAGTCAAGGTCGATATCTGCGGTTCCAGTGTTGGTGCACCAGTTTGAGTTTGGAAAAACAGTACATGTAACATCATGCTCGATCCACTGGTCTTCATTGCTTAACGTGTAGAATTTGTTCCAGACAAAATCATCTCTTGCACTCAGTTCTGTCATTGATGTTTCATTTTGAGCCATATAGATATTTGTAGGAGAAGCCGTGAACTTGTTTCCTCCTGGAGATGCCCATGCAGGATATACTCCTGCCTTACCGATCGGCCCTACGAATTTGCCAGGCGCAGGCGGCAAAGTAACACTTGGCTGGCAGCTTGCAATTGCAAATACAATGACCAGAAATGCAATAAAAATCGCGAATGTATGCTTCATTATAGTATCACCTATTTTATAATGCAATTGAACGAATTCTCATATATAAATCTTGCTATAAGTTATGTGGCTATTGTGAATGTTTCATACGCCAGAATTCTAGGATCACAAGCCCCAGAATGATCAATACTGAAATAAGTATGACCCAGAAACCTCTTAGATTGCAGATAGCCATCATAAACAGGTTTTTGGAGACATGCACCTCTATCAGTGCAGCTTTAATCAGGAATACTGTGGCCACAGCCATGAGAATAGAAGAACTGAGAAGGACGCGTTTGAATCTGTATGAAGATAGCTTTTCTGTGAGTATTGCTTTTGAGAGAAGTCCGCCTGCGATTGCTGCCATAAGGTATGCGCTTACCTCTGGGATCATATGAAAAAACATTATTCCCAGATTACAGGAGATCAAGGAGTATGTCTGGGTAAAGCCAAGATAAGCTGGTACCTGGTATCGTATGACTTTTGCAAGAGCTGACGCAAAGATCGATGCATTGAGTATAATCAGGAATAAAGCCCCTGATCCGTAGAACAATGACAAGAAGAAACATATCACCATCACAAAGAAATTGTTCCTGAAGATCATCACAACTTCATTTTCAGCTGAGGGTGGAGGTGGAAGCATCTTTCCTCCTTCGACCACAAGCTCTATGCTTGATTCATGACCGTACAATTGTTCCTGGGAGAATACTGTTGTTGGAAATATCAATGCCAGGATGAAGAAGACAACAAACACACCAATGAAGTAATACAGGAAAAAGTCGATGACAAATTTATGTTTCTTGAGAAAGCCTTTTTTCGTTGCTGTCAGGTATTTTTCTTCATACGAAAATAACGAACCTATCAAAGGGAGAGTAAGTATAACTGTCAGTAATATTGTAGAGATACCGATAAAATTCCGTACAGACGGATCCCGGAAAAGGAAGAAAGAAACAACATATGATATTATTGTGAAGATTACGCCTGTATACAGACAGTAAGCTCTATTCGCTATCAGTGTTTTTATGTCAAAAATTCTTTCAAAGACCATGTTGTATTTCGTCGTATGCTTTTTCTATGAGATCTTCTGGCCAGCCAGATTTTTTCAGCATCTCGTGGACCTCGTCAAAAGTAAACCCCTGCTTTGCAGCATTTGTAAGATATTCTTTTAATTCCTCAATATCTCTATTTTTTTTAGGCTCTATCTTTTTTGCTGGTCTCGGTTCTGGTTGAAATGCCTGTTTTGTGAAGCTTGTCATGGGCTGTTCTTCATGATGCTTGGTGTATTTCATTATGTAGATGACTATCAGGACAATGTTTATTGCCAATGAGAGGAAGAATACAATATAGAAGAATGCAGTCGCCCTTGGTTTTCTTTCATCCTGGAGGCGCATCTCCTCTTTCAATCTTAGGTTTTCACTGTTTAAAGTGTCTAAGGTCGCTTTCATACTTGTGACCTGTGCCTGTAATTGCTGGATCTGCTGCAGGTTCTGCAGATTGACCTGTTCAGCTGTGACCTGCGGTGTCTGTTCTACTGGCAGAGACGGTTCTGGCGGTGCAGGTTCTGGAGTCTCAAAACCAGGAGCTGCTGGCGGAGCTGGCAGGTTCTCGAACTGCGCAGATGCAATGAAAATTGATACTAGGAAAAGAATAATCAGGATAAATGGTACTTTATGCATGCTATTCACCTCTCAACCCTAATCATAGCATTGTTATTTTTAAATATATCGTTAGAATTATATATGCGGGAGGGTCTTATTGCTTAAGGTGATTTGAAAGTGATGGGCAGAACTCATATGCTATTTGGATTTTTAGTAGGGTTATTTGCAATCGGTATACTACATCCATCTAATCAGATCCTGTTCATCTTTCTGGTAGTTCTTGGAGCTTTACTGCCAGACATTGACCATCCAGAATCTAAAGTCGGAAGCAAAGTCAAAATTGTTGGAAAGATGTTCGAACACCGCGGTTTTTTCCATTCATTGTTTGCTGTTGTATTGTTTGTGGTTCCGTTCTGGTATTTCACTTCTAGGATATATGCTTATGCGATCCTTATAGGGGTTGTATCGCATCTTGCTGCTGATGTGATTTCTCATATGGGAATCATGCCGTTTGCACCATTGTCAAAACTTAAGCTGCGGGGCTTTATCAAGACAAATTCTGTTGGCGAGAATATCATATTGGTTGTTGTGTTCTGCTTGTCAGTATGGAAGCTGATCAACCTATAAGACCTTTTAAATGAGGTGGCTAAGCTTTAAATATTCACGCAAATAGGAGTTCTCGGGTGTTTATTGGGATGGTTGTATCAGAGAGAAGTAAAGAACAGACACATTTAGATATCTATAATCAGAATAGAGGGTATTTCTTGTCTTTCTTGAAACATACAGATCAGAAAAAGAATACTGTTGCGCGGATGGAGGCACGGTTGAAAGTTGATTATCCAAGAATCGCACAAGCATTCTCAGAGTATAGTCCTGAAGGGAGAGTTTTAACAATCGGAAGCGGGGCTGGTGATGATTATTTTCCGCTCTTGCATAGGTTTCCAAACAATGAGATCAGGACAACGTTCCACGAACCTAACTTGGGAATGGCTATTCGTTTTGTTATCAAGTATCTTGCTGCAGGATTCAAATTTGAAAATTTATCAATCCATAAACAGCCATTGGTCAATACATTTGTTCTAACTGATAAAGAGAAATATGCTTTGTGTGTCGGGACTCATTGTTTCTATTATATCGATGACTGGGAATCTTCTGTCCGCGGTTTGATTGATTCAACAGCGCCAGGAGGAGTTGTTGCTATAACTATGACTTCTAGAGAAGGTGATTTGTATAAATTCAGAGAGAGATATTTTCCAGCATTAGGTCTTGAGGGGCCAAGAAGTGCAGAAGATCTTGAAGAATTGCTGGAGAAGATGGGTGTTGATTTCATTTCTGAGGAATTTGAATCTTCCTTAATTGTTGACGATGATGAAGAAGAGAGAAAAGTATTGTCTTTCATGCTTCGAACACATTATGATCAATTGGGGGATATCCCAAAAAAAATGATAGAATCATATTTTCTTAGCAATGGAATGGAAGATGAAGATAAACTGAAGTTCAGGTTGAAGGATAAGATCATCTGGATCCCAAAACCAGGTGAGTTCAGATTCAAGCCCGGAGAAAGAAAACCGATCTGGGAGCAGAAGTATCTGACTATTGGAGAGTTTCATGAGTTTTTTAAGTTCCACATGGATAAGCTGATCAAGAAAGAATGGAACGAAAGAATGGCGCATTCTAGACATCCTCAATTTCTCAATCAAGCCATTCGGGTAGGGTATGAACTGTTATTGATTGGAGATTGTTTTGCAAGTGATCCATATTTTAAACAAATATCCTTTATTGATGATAATCGTCTTGGTGCTCCTGTCCGATTTACTGGACGTGATGGTAAAGAGTATTGGGGACCTCCTACAGCATCACAGATGAAACTGCTTGAGGAAAAAATGCTTGGTGGTGAGGAGGCGTATGGTATCTGGGAACAACATAGTTCCCAAGATAGTAGAATGGGAGGATTTGTCATGGAATGGATTGATGATTATTTAGATATGGTTGTAATGGACATCAATCGAAATAGTCCAGTAAAAATAAATAATCACGGAGCAATACGAACATTATTCTTTGATTTTTATAGATGGTTTGGGCACTACAAAGTATTTTCTATGGATGGATTCTCGATATTTAATGAATTTGTAAAAATGAATCCCCATATAAGCACTATGAATGAAAGAGTTACGCCAAGGGGCCTAGCATCGTTTATACTTAATATTGCGGATAACGAAACTCCAGAAAAATTAGGAGAAGCGATTGCAGAATTTCGAAAACTGGTTCCCCGTCTGGCTGTTAACCCTGAAGAATTAATAGCATTTACCAGATTGCTTTCTGAACCTCCAGAGAAAAAAGATGCCAGAAAACCTATCGATGAGATATGGCCTTGGCTCGCTGCCAGAGCAGGTCAAAATAACCCTCGTAATCCTGCATGACTTTCTTGTTCTTGATGATGATTCCTATTGGTTCTGTGTGCAGGCCTATTATTATGCCAACTCTATCAGCATAGATATTTAAGGCGATTGGCGAATCTACTTCGTTAGGGAGGATTTTAACGTCAGTGTATGGCATCTTTGATAATTCTCTGGCCCTTTTTGAACTGGAACTTTTGAACAACAACATATCTTTGACTTTCTTTTTTACTCGTCTAGCGTGCCATCGAGCCAGATAATGCTTCAAGATCCAGGGATAACTCCAACCTCCGATGACTTTGTTTACTTTTGCATTTTGTAAGATATCTTCGAAAATATTTTTTATGCCTTCTTGCCCTTCGAAGATCTGTATTGATTGATCCTTTTTTGTTTGTTCTTTTATCTTTGTAAGTTCTGGAAGTATCTGGCTGAGAAGCTTTTCTTTTTCTTCTATCTCTGCACGCTCTTCTTCGAGGATGTTCATCAGTTTATTTGGATCGACTGCTTCGTAATGCCTTCTCTTGTTTCTCATCACGAAATTTATGAGGCCTTTTTCCTTTAGTCGTTCTAGAGCATCATATACATTGCTCCTATGGATGCCTGATTTCTTTGTTATGTCTCCTGCACTAGAAACTCCCGATCTTAGCAATGTTAGGTAGATCTTTGCTTCATTCCCTGCAATTCCTAGCCGTTGCAGCACTATCTTTTTCATACAGGTATAAAAACATTATAAATATATAAAAGTTTCGTAGTGTTAGACTACAACAAATGTTTATCTACTTCATATTAATTTTCTTGGACAGATACAACATCCAAAAACACTAGAATAAAATTGGGCGGAGGGATTATTATGGGAGAAATACCTAGTTATAAGGCTGAATTCATTGAGTTTCTAAGAGGGATTAAAGCGCTAAAATTCGGAGAGTTTACTCTTAAGAGCGGACGAGTTTCTCCATGGTTCTGCAATGTCGGTGCTGCTGATGACGGCGTAAAGATGAAACAACTTTGCAGAGCGTACAAAGAAAGGCTTTCTGCAGCATTAAGTTCTGGAGAGGTCGAGGATTTCCAAGGATTGTTCGGCCCGCCCTACAAAGGTATTGGCCTGGCAATAGGAACTTCTATGGAATTTGCTGGTGAAAAAGATGTTTATTGGACATTCAACAGAAAAGAAGCAAAATCTCACGGAGATGCTGGTGCGCTTGTCGGCAAGAAAATCACACGCGGGGACAAGCTTGTTCTCATGGATGATGTCTTCACAACAGGAGAGACAAAAGAAGAAGCTGTTGACTTAGTAAATAGCCTTGATGGAAAAGTTGTTGCTGTCTGTATTGCAGTTGACAGATGTGAAGTTGGCGGAGATGAGAAAACAAGCGCAATCCAAGTATTCAAGGAGAAATACAATATCCCCGTTATTTCAATTGTCAATGCTTACGAAGTAAAGGATTATCTATCTGGAAAAACAGTTGATTTTGAGACAAAAGATGGAGTTCTGAAGAAAGACGTTCCATTTGACGAAGGTCTCAACATACTGATGGCAGCTTATCTAGAAAAATACGGGGTGAAACCATGAGAGACTATGCAATAGTTCTATCAAATGATGTACAAGATAAAGATAAAATGCTTGACGTGTGCAGGATGGCTGCACCTTTTGTCGACGCTGTCAAGATAGGGATAACATCTTCGATGAAGCCCGGAGTTGAAGTATTTGAGATGGCGAAGAAGGTTATGTCTGTGAAAGATGCTGTTGGTAAGGAAGATTCTGGCGTTAAAGTACTTGCAGATTATAAGGTTGCAGATATAGGATTCTATAATGATAAAAAAGGAGAATGGCAAGGCACTAATGAAAAGATAGTGCGTGTTCTTTCTGAAGCTGGAGCAGATTTTATCACATGCCATACTATTGTTGGAATTTCAAGTATCCAGGAATGTGTTGAGACAGCACATAAATACGGCTCAGGAGTTTTTACCCTACCATTCATGACACATAAAGGCGCAGAGCTGATTTTTTATCATCCAATAAATAAAGAATACACAAAGCAAGTTCTTGAGAAGAATGGTTTTGGAGCAATGCTTGGAGAAGTTGACAGATGCGAGACAATGTGCGACTTGATACTTGCGATAGGAGGGTATGTTGGTGTTGACGGTTTTATCGGTCCTGCGAATAATCCAGAGGTGCTTAAGCGGTATAGAGAGTTTACACAAAAGCCATTATGGACGCCTGGAATCGGAAGGCAGGACAAGTCTGGAAGAGATCTTGAGCAGCAGTTGAAGGACTGGGCAAAGATTGTCGGTCCAAATTCTGGAGCTATCATCGGCTCTGCGATCTATGGTGCAGATGATCCAGCTGCAGCAGCAAAGGAGATAATGGAAATAAGAGACAGAGTTGTGAGTGGTCTTTGATGGAAAAAGCAATTGATTTCCAAAAACATCTCGAGGATTGTTTACGCAATCCTCCTGAAGATCCGGACAAGCTTAGAACCTGGGAAGGCTTTCTGGCAGCCTACAAACTTAACTGTCTTTTGATCGAAGAAGCACCAAAGATAGAAGAAGGGCTTGTCGATGATATGGCATTTTACAGTTTTGAAGATTTTGTTGTTCCGTTTTTTTTCCACCGGGGAAATTATGTCGGATCAATTAAGTTTAGCGAGGAAGAGGAATGGAAAGGGGTTGTTGTATCTTGGCTTTTTTGGTTGAAAACAGCAATCGAAGCTAAGGACGATGCCGGAAGGAAGATAATAGATAACAATATCGATATTTTAGAAAGTGTAATCGGAGATCCTCTTACATTAGTTGAGAGGCCATATCCGTTCCTGGGGCATCACCAGAATTTCGGCCAGATCATTTTGACCTATGAAGATGGAAACTTTTTCATGGATTATTTTTATCATTTTTCTTCAAATTCGGATAAAAATCACTTTAATTCAGCAACATTGCGAACAACAGCTTGTACTCCGGGCGGAGGGATTATAGGGATCGATAGGTTAGAACATTCATACGATTTTATTGAGAATCGTGCAAGACAAGTAATATTTAGAAAGTTGCTCAAAATCGGAGAATATAATCCGTTAACAAAAGAACAAGTGCTCCAAGCAGCAAAAGATTGTGGAATCGATTACCATAACAAAGAGGGACTTTCTATTGCTCATATGAATATCCCTCACAGAAGACTTCCTTTGCATAAAAAAGAAGATTTTGCAGAGATAAACGAATTCATGGATCGCTTGAGCCGGATGAGACCAGAGTATATGGATGACGATTTTGATTCTTTAGAAGAAGATTAAACATCCAAACATTTATACTGGCCAGCAGGGTTGCGGACAGTGGTTTTTCTGCGGGTAAGAGTGTCTCTTTGTTTTTCTCTTGCTCTTGCCCTTTCTAGAAGATTCATCTCTTCGTCTGGTTTGGTCAGTTCTCCATAGTGGTTTGATATGACAAAATCAACAACATCAAGATATAATGCTTGATGATATGGTGACATTTCTGCGAGCGAATTGATGTTTCTGGACATTGTCTTTGCATCACTTCGCTGAAGATAGAAATCGAATAATTTTTCCATCACAGTTTTATATGAAACATGCACATTGAAGACAACAGCTGCCTCTTTAAGTCCCCACATGACACGGCAGAATCTCTGCCCTTCTGGAAAAGGGGTTTTTTCAAGATCTAGTAATCTTTTGACTAAAGCATCTTTTTTCTCAGGGAATATCTTTAGTACTAATCTACTACTGGTTTCTGTCATCTCAAACCTCTTACTAGTATAGCAAAAGGTATACTAGTTTATAAACATTCCGAATCGATTTAAAATTTAGTTTTAATTCGCTATAATCTGAAGAATTCAGTAGGTTTTTCTGCATGTACTTTTGGTTTTGGAGCTTCAATATTATGAAATCGGGCTCTGAATACTGGTGTATATCGATCTACAAAGAGTTCGGCAAATTCAGCATCCTCTGGCTTAACGTACAATCTTGTCTCTGCTGTGATTACAGCTGATTCAGGATCTATACCTAATATATTCATCTTAGACCAAAGAGCGTCAGCAAGCCTATCACAGATATCTGGAACTTCACTAGGCTGAGGCATTTCCTCAACATGATGATCCTCTGTAAGAAATTCGTGGCCAGGCACTGTTGCTACAACAGCTAGCCAATATCCTTTTTTTGCTTTCAGCTGAATAGAACCCTCTGGTATATGTTTGCCTGAGTAGACCAAAGGCTCACCATAATCAGTGATTCTACTAACATCACCCAAATTCAATCTAATTTACCCCCAATGAATATTTAGTGAATTTGATCCTATAAATACTTTTCGCAAATCTTGTAAAAACCAGATTTTTGAGCTTATTTTTGGATTTTCTCCAATTTTTGCCTTTATTTTTAGAGGGGTATTTAGCCCTAAATTAAGCATTTCAACTCTCTTAGAATGGACCCAAAAAGAACTCAGGAATTCATATAAATTTGGCCTGCTTATACTCCACTGGTCACTGGCCATGTGCGAACAGGGTTTATATAGCAACAGGATCCTATATACTATAAAATTATAAAGAGGTGTTGCATTATGGCAAAAGAAGAAAAGATTGAACTGAAGCTTGAGGGGGATGTTGAAATGGAGGAAGACAATACAATCATTATTGAGAAAAAGGAGGTCAAGGTATGTGATCTGCCTGGTGTTGGGCCAGCAACCTTAGAAAAGCTTGAGAAAGCTGGTTATGATAATCTATTGGCAATTGCAGTGGCATCTATTGGAAATGTTGTTGATGCGACTGGAATGACTGATGCAGCTGCCAGAAAACTTATACAAGCTGCACGAGACTCTCTTGATATGGGTTTCGAATCTGGTGATGCTCTCCTGAAAAGAAGAGAGAGAGTCCAGAAAATACCTCTCCCATCAAAAGCAGTTAATGAACTTCTTGGAGGAGGTTTTGAGACCGGTGCTATTGTTGAAGTATTCGGCCAGTATGGTTCTTCTAAAACCCAGATTGCACACCAGTTGGCAGTTTCCTGCCAGCAGACAGGGGGGACTGCTATCTACATTGACACTGAGAATACTTTCAGGCCAGAGCGTATAAGCCAGATGTCAAAAGCTCTTGGTATGGATCCTGTAGAGGTATTAAAGAATATCAAGGTTGCAAGAGCATATAATTCAGACCACCAAATGTTCCTTGCTGAGAAAGTAGAGGATTTATGCAAGCAGGACAAAAATATAAAAATCTTGGTTGTTGACTCTCTGACAGCTTTGTTCAGAGCAGAATTTGTAGGTCGTGGTACACTAGCTACACGACAGCAGAAAATCAATCGTCACATGAGAACGCTCGCCAAAATAGCTGACATGTACAATGTTTGCATCCTGGTCACCAACCAGGTCATGGCAAAGCCTGACCAGTTCTTTGGTGATCCAACTGAAGCTATAGGAGGAAACATTGTAGGCCATAACTCCACCTTTCGAATCTATCTTCGCAGAGGCAAAAAAGGTACTCGTGTTGCCAAACTAATAGATGCACCTCATATGCCTGACGCTGAAGCTTCGTTCATGATAACAGAAGACGGCGTCATTGATGTGAAGTAGATTTTTTTTCTTTTTTTCTTTTTTTCTGCACAAGGTTTATAAACAACTCTTTCCTGATTTCTCTTATGGAAGTTATATTTTTAGGCACATCAAGCATGGTGCCGACAAAGGAGAGAAACCAGACATCTGTGCTAGTCAAATGTAGAAATTATGATATCCTGCTGGATTGCGGAGAAGGTACGCAGAGACAGATGAAGATCAAGAAAATAACTCCCCATAGGATAAAGAAGATTTTGATATCACACTGGCACGGAGATCATACTCTTGGATTGGCAGGTCTGATGCAGACTCTTGGGATGAGCGATTATCAAGGGGTCTTAGAAGTGTATGGTCCGAAAGGAACAAAGAAACATATCAAAGCTTTGCATGATGCATTTCATTTTGAAGTGAGATTGCAGCTGAAGATAAAGGAGTGCAAGACTGGAAAGATATTTTCAGATGATGATTATGAAATTTATTCTGCAGAACTAGATCATGGTGTTGTTCCGTGCATAGGTTTTGCAATACAGGCAAAAGACAAGAGAAGAATAAATGTTTCTGCTGCAAAGAAATTAGGGATTCCTGACGGGCCAGTATTAGGAAAACTACAGCAAGGAAAAGCAGTAGAATTTAAGGGAAAAAAGATCAATCCAAAAGATGTAACATATATGGTAAAAGGAAAGAAACTTGCGTATGTGACAGACACAGGACTGTGCAATAATGCGTTCAAACTGGCACAGGATGCGGATCTTTTGATATCAGAAGCGACTTTCAAGACAGACCTTGAAGAGAAAAGCTATAAAGCCAAACATTTGACAGCAAAACAGGCAGCACAGATAGCCAGCAAATCCAATGTCAAGCAGTTGATCATAACACATTTCTCTCAGAGATACAAATCAACAACAGAAATCGAAGAGGATGCAAAGGATTATTTCAAGGATGTACGGGCGGCTTTTGATTTTATGAAAGTCAAAGTTTGATCTTCTGGCCATTCTTTAGAAGATGGACATTTTTCTTAAGTTCATATCCAATGCTTATTGCAAGATCTGCCAGTGATTTTCTAAGCTTGATATCTCCGTGCGTCGGAATAATATGTCCGGGCCTTGTGAAAGCCATGAGGTCTCTCAGATCCTCTCGTGCGCCGTGGCCAGAGACGTGGATGTCTTTGAACATCCGTACTTTCTTATCAGCAAGTTTCTTCTCAAGCACTTTCCTGTTTGCCATGTTTATAGGCGCAGGAATAACCCTACAGGAGAAAATCACGTGATCCCCCCTTCTAAGCTTGAAGTCATACTGGTCGTCTGCTATCTTTGTCAGGGCTGCTTTTGGCTCTCCCTGGTGGCCGGTCGCGACAATAACATACTTGTCTCTTTCCTGTTCAACTTTCTTAAGTTTCCTTTTTATTTCAGAACCATACTTTGCAACTTCAACATCCTTTGTAAAATTTATCAAGTTAATCTTTTCTCCAGCCTCAACATATTTTGCCAGTGATCTTCCGACGAACATGATCTTTCTGTCCAATTGTTTTGAATATTTGATTATTGAAGACAATCTTGCTAGGTGGGAGCTGAAGGTGCTTATGATTATTGCTCTTCCTTCACTTGACGTGCCAAGTATGACATCCTTGAGCATTGCTTTTGCAACCGATTCAGAAGGCATCTTCATTGCTTCGTTTGCATATAATGATTCTACAATCAAAACTCTTACTTTATCTAATTCTTTTAATCTGTTGAAGTTTGTTTTTTTCTCCATTACTGGAAACATGTCGAACTTGTAATCGTTTGCGTATAGGATTGTACCTTCTTTGGTATGCAGTGCTAACAGAACAGTCTGTGGTGTTGAATGAGTTACACTGATGAACTCTACTGTAAGATTATCTGATACTTTGTGCTGGGAATTCTTGTTCAATGGTTTTAATGGATTTTTTAGAGAGAGTTTGTTTTCCTTGCAGATTGTTTTCAGAACTTCCATTGTATATGGAGTTCCCATTATAGGACAATCATATTTTTCAGCGAGATAAGGAATTGCACCAAGATGGTCTAGGTGGGCGTGTGTGCAGATGATTAATTTTACTTTGTCCTTCCATTTCTCGATCGCCTTATCGTTAGGAACAGCATTGTTCTTGATCAATGCTTTTGCATCCAGGAGGCTTGCGCCCTCTCGTTCATCCTGAAGCTTGATATAATTATCTAGCTGGACACCCATGTCAAGAATGACTACATCGTCATCAACCTTGATGGCAGTCATATTCTTACCGACTTCATTGTATCCGCCTACTGCACATATCTCTATTGCCATAGATTTATTTGATAGGGATAGGTTTATAAAGGTTATGTGCCCACAAATTACCATGATAAAAGGGGTTACGTCGAAGAACAGCGCGCTTCTTGTTATTGATGTGATTAATTCTTGCTGCCATCCAAAATGTGAAATCAAGAAATGGAATATTTCTTTTAATAAAATCAGAAAAATGGTTCCAAAATTAGTGAAGTTTATCGATAAATATAAGAAAAAAACAAAAGGACCTGTGATTTATATCAACTGCACAAAGTGGGATAAGAAACATTTGGCAGCTAATATTAATGAACTGTATAAAGATCCAAAGTGCAGATATTATTCAAAGGATAAATCTGGCTTTCGAGAGAAATTTTATGGTGTCAAGCCTGAAAAAGATGATTTGATCTTTACAAAAAACCATTATGATGCTTTTACCAATCTAAAGTTTGTTAATTATCTGAAAAAGAAAAGGATAAAGTATTTGATTGTAGCGGGCGTGTTTGGAGATGGATGTGTAGATGCGACAATCACAGGAGGGTTCTCGAAAGGTTTTAATTTTGTAATCCTGAAAGACCTGATTGAAACTACAGATGTTAAGATAAGACAAGATATTCAAAAACTATTAAAGAAATATACCTGGCCAACGATGTTTGGAAAGACGATTGATTCTAAAGAATTCTAGAAAGCCTCTGGAGGGAGTTGCACCCCCGACCTTCGCTTTACGAGAGCGATGCAATAGCTACTATGCTACAGAGGCGCTCAAAGTTTGGCTAAAATTTCTTCTTTTGACAGTTTGCTCTGGCATTCTGGACAGACAGCATATTTTTTCTTTCCTTTCTTGATATACGTGCCCAAAATCTTCTTCAGGAATGTCGTGGCAATTGTCTTATTGCAGATTTCGCATTTCATACCATGCTTTATTTTGAAGTATATTATAA
>JAHWHI010000090.1 GCA_019323355.1 Candidatus Woesearchaeota archaeon
TATATCGCTCCTCGGAAGAGCAAAGCAGAAGGTGTTGTAGTTGTAGACGGTTCTGTCAAACACTACAAAGGAACTTCTGTCCTGAAGAAGCCTGTTCAGATGGTATTTTCACGGGGAGAAGTCATTGATATCAAAGGGACTCAGGCAAATAAGGTCCTACAGACACTCAAGATGGCAGAGGAAAGATCAGAAGAGAAAAGAAATATCTACCGTCTTGGCGAGTTCGGCATCGGCATTAATCCCAATGGAGATTTCTTTGGACCGACTTTGCTTAACGAGAAAGCATTAGGGACAGCACACATTGCAATCGGAAGCAATGTCTATTTCGGAGGAGATGTCAAGGTCCCAGTGCATATCGATCATGTCTTCAAGAATCCAGTGATTGCTGTTGATGGTAAAGTTCTTAAGGTTTAGAATCAATCTTTGAGCATACCTTTTTCTCTGGCTTCTTTTTCAAGCCTGGTGAAAGTTTCATAATCTTCTGTTGTTGGTTTTCTACTAACATAATTCTCCATAACATAATCAAGGCTTCCAAAAGGCTTCCGATCGTAGAATTCTTTTCCAGGATATTCTGAATAAACTAGTGCTGTAGGATCAGATATACTTCCAGTCACAACAAGCCTTGGATTATCCTTGGTTCTGATCAGATTCCTGCGGAAATTGTTGACCACCACTGTCCCTACAAGCGCCCCAAATAGCAACATTATGATTAACAAAGTTTTCCTATTGAATATCGAATCATCATTTGTATCTATCATAATCCCTATAGGGCTTATAGCTTCCAATATATAATATTATAGAGAAACCTTTATAAATCCCCATAGAACTCTTTGTATCAGAGGGACCAAAATGGTAACTAGAGTTGGTGGGTCAAGGAGAAAAACAAGGTATAAATTAGCTAAAGATAAGGCTAAAAAGGGTAAGATTTCTATAAGAGATTTTTTGCAGTCTTTCAAGCCTGGAGATAAGGTCGAGCTGAGAGCAGAGACCGGACACCAGAAAGGTATGTACCATCCAAGATTCCACGGAAAAGTCGGCAAGGTGACTGACAGCAAAAAAGGCAGATGCTATGAAGTAGTTATCAAAGAAGGTTCCATGGCCAAGAGATTGATTGTACATCCAGTACATCTAAAAAAGGTATAAAATGTCAAAAGCAGCTATAATCGAAATGAAAGCAGTCACAATGGCTGAACTGAAAGAAGAGCTAGATAAAGCAAAAAAGAAAACAGGCGAGCAGGGTTTTCGTGCGCAGCGTACAGAAGAATACCTGAACACATTTGTAAAAATTCCTGCAAAAAAAGCACTTGAACTGAAAGACGAAATTGAAAAACTGAATGTTCCAAGGCTTGCTGAAAACCATATCATCAAGATCATCAACATCATGCCAGAAACAGTCGAAGAGCTTAAAGTGGTCCTGCAAGGATATCCTATCACAGTGACCAAAGAGAACATGGCTAAGATCGCAGATGTTGTTAAGAAGTTCTTGTAAAAGAAAAATAAAAAATTCTATTCTTGTTGTTCATGAGTCTCTACTTTTATCTTGTATGGATATATTGTCGGTTTTCCTTCAGCATTGTATTTCAACAGGTAAGATTTCCCATCAATCTTTATCATCGTCTCTTTCTCTCCGTTTTGATCCAGATCTTCACAGATGATTTCTTCGATTTTGCTTGGAGCGATATAATCTTCCTGGACAATATCTATCTTTGAGGAACGGATGCAACTGCTGTGAATTACATATAATCCCATACCAGTACCGATTGCCATTCCTAAAAGAGTTCCAACAAAAGCATAAATCATTTTCTCAACAAATGTATCATCTTTCATTTTTATCATCCTTGTTTTAATCATCCCATTCATTGAAGAACTCTTTCAAGTAATTCTCCATGAACTGATGCTTTTTTTCTGCGATTTGTCTTCCTCTTTTTGTGTTCATCTGATCCTTCAGCAGCAGAAGCTTTTCATAGAAATGATTGACAGTAGTATTTTTCATTTCTCCTGTATACTGCTTCTTGTATTCTTCTGGATCTGCTTTCAGCCTCGGTTTTATTGACGGCTCGTGCAATACCTGCCCAAACTTCTGGCCGCTGGCAAAAGCTCTCGCAATGCCGATCGCACCTAAAGCATCCAGACGGTCTGCATCCTGCAGGATTTTTGCTTCATTTGTTTTTACAACTGACCTTTTTGCAGGACCTTTGAAGGCTATTGTTGAAATTATCTCAATAACTTTTTCGATTACATCTGTATTAACATGCTGTGTTTGCAGCCATTCTTTGATCTGTGCCGGGCCGGATTCTTCATCTCCTCTTGCGAACTTCCAATCTCCAACATCGTGAAGAAGCGCTGCCAGCTGCAGGACAAAAAGATCTACATTGTTCTCTGCTCTTGCAATATTCACTGCATTCTTCCAGACTCTACACGTATGCCACCAATCGTGGCCAGTAGTTTCATCTTTAAGCAGAGCCTTGACATGAGCTTTTGTCTTTTCCAGTATTTGGGTCTCGTTCATTTTTACCTCTTTTATTACCAAATAATAGTGAGAGTTGGAGATATATTTATTTAACCCCCCGCATACGAGGGGGTTTTAGAAAGGTTTATATATAATCCATATATAGAGATAGAGTATGGATCTTACTAGTTTAGGCTTGACAGAAAACGAAGCAAAAGCATTTGAGATGCTGGTGAAAGTAGGCAAAGCAAGTGCCTCTGAGATTGCAAAAGAAGCTGGGATCTCTGCTGGCAGGATCTATGACGTCCTTGGGTCTTTAGAGCATAAAGGTTTGATCAAGGTCATACCAGAAAAAGCAAAGAAGTATGTACCGAATGATCCAGAAGAATTGAGAAAGATTGTTGAGAAAAGAAGAAAAGATCTGGATAAGATTGAGAAAGATATTGATGAACTAAAGAAATTCTATGACATAAAAGAAAAAGAGCCTGTAGGGATTGTGCGGGGAAAAAGAAACTTCTATAAGCTCGAGAGAGAAATACCCAAACCAAAGAAATGCGAATACAACATAAAATATACCTCTGATTACAAGCCTGTCTGGGAACGAGAGTACAAAGAATATCTAAAGAAAGGAATTGAGCTGAAAGAATTGGTTCGGTTAGATGAAGAAACAGCAAAGAATGTAAAAAGATGGTTGGGTGTGCATAAGAACATTAAACAAATACCAAACAAAGGCGTTGCCATATCTATCCGGGATGATTCGACGATAATGATAGCATTAATCAAATCCAACACAATGATGCTTATCAAAGATGAGGCTTTTGTAGAATTGATGAAAGAGCTGTTTATGGGATATTATCAGAATGCGAATCTGATTCCAAAATAGCTTTCTTTTGAATAAATAACCCCAATTCTTCCTTTTCAAGATTTCCTGTCCTTTTCAACATACGAAACCTTTAAATATGCCTTTCAACTAGGGAATATCATAAAAAGAGGGGTATGGGACAGAATACCGTAGAAAATGGAACAACGTAAGCAGACTAGAGAGGAAGGTGCAATCGTGCTGGACTTTTTGCCGAACGGCTATCCGTTTGACAACAGGCCGAGCCACAGGAAGACTGCAATAGTGCAAGCTCTCGGCAAGACACATTTCTCACTGCTGGAACTGGTCCCAAAGAAAGGAATCTTCTTGCAGCCTTATCAGGAAGTATACATCGGAGAAGGCAAGAGAGAGGAAATACATCATATTAACGGAACTTTACAGATCGACAAGCTGACACATTCAGCAAGACAGGAACTAGACTTTGTCATAAAGGAACTTGTCAGCAAAAACCCAGAACCGTTCATTCAATTCTTCAATACAGCTGGTCCTCTGTCAACCAGAAGGCACATGCTCGAACTGCTTCCAGGTGTTGGAAAGAAACACATGTGGGAGATAATCGAGGAAAGGAAAAAAGCGCCTTTCAATTCCTTCGAGGACATAAAGAAAAGGGTAAAGCTGATGCCAGATCCAGAAAAAGGAATCATAAGACGGATCAGGCTAGAGATTGAAGGAGAAGAGAAAAGGAAAATATTTGTAAAGTGATTAAAAAATGGAATACTATGAAGAAGATTCGTTTGAAGAAAAAGACTGGGACGAAGAATTAGAGAGTGACGGTATCGACCCTGCAGAGAGAGGCCTTATCGAAGGCTACGAGCGTACAGCAGAGGAAGACGAAGCAGGCGGAAGAAAAGGCGAAGAAAAAGAAAGCTTCGAACCAGAAGACGACGAACTGTTGGATGACGATTTCTAAAAAAGATTTTCTATTTCTTGAATTGTCATCTCTGAGAAAGATCTGTTTGTAAATATTATCCGGGAATCTTTTGAATCCCATAGTAAGAAACCGTCAAGCTTGTTCTGGTCGCCTGTCTTGATTATAATATCTGGCGGGACAAAATAAGACGAATATATGTTTTCCTTGATAGCAGACTCTGAGATATTCTCGATATCAATCTTGTCTGCGACTATCTGTCTTGCAAGTATCTGGCATGCATCCACTATCTCTCTCTGACCGTCGTAGTTTATCACAAAATTAAGGAAGTAAGCGTCGAACTCTTTTGTCAGATCAAGTATCTCCTTGAACTCCTCGACAAGAACACTTGGAAGATCATACCATTTTCCAAGAAAAGAAACTTTTATCTTGTTCTCTTTCAGGAAGCTTTTGTTGAGATAAAACTTGAAAAACTCTGCTAATTTCTCATTCATTGTATCCTTATGGAAACCTACTGTAAGGACAGGAATAGCGTTCTGGACCTGATAATTTATCAGTTCAATCAGTCTTGGAAAAGAAAGATCAAGCCTATCCAGATCGAGAGTTATTGCTAGGTGCATTGGAGTCGGTTTGTTCATTCATTCTATAGTAGCGACACATATTTAAATATTTTTGCATTTATTTGAAGATAATGATTGATATTTTACTCGTATGCATAGGCCTTATAGCCTTAATAGCCGGCACCTATACTGACATAAAAATTCTTGAAGTTCCGGATTATCTTAATTTTTCAGTGCTTGTTGCTGCTTTCGGCTTAAGGTTCATCTATTCTGCGTCGACATCCGAGTGGATGTTCCTGCTTAACGGTTTGATAGGTTTTGGAATATTTTTTATCTTCGGAGAACTAATGTATTATACAAAGCAATGGGGAGGGGGAGACGCAAAGATGCTGCGTTCATTAGGAGTTTTGTTCGCAACTTATCCTGAGTTTCTGCTGAATTATTTCTCGCCAGCATTGAACTTTTATTTTCCAGTCGTGCTATTGCTGAACATACTAATTGTCGGTGCGGCCTATGGCCTGATATTCAGCCTGGTATTTGTATTCAAAAACTGGAGAAGCTTCAAGAAAGAATATGGCAAGCTGATCTCAAGGAAGAATGTGAAGCTCATCAACAGAAGTGTCATTGTCGTATCTGTTGCAATGCTGATAGCTGCTTTCTTCATGCCATTCCTGTACAAGATATTTCTGATTGCGATCGCAGTCATCATCTTTGGATTCATGCAGCTGGGATTGTTCGCGAATGCATGCGAGAAAAGCTGCATGATCAGGAAAGTCTCCACACACAAGCTCAGGGAAGGAGACTGGATCCTTGACGAGGTACGAAAAGGAAAAAAGATACTTTACAAGCCAAAAGCATTCGGCGCTACAAACAAAGAGATAAAAGCATTGATCAAGAACAAGATAAGAACAGTTGTGATCAAACAAGGTATTCCGTTTGTCCCTGCTATGCTTATCGGAGTTCTGTTAACTTTGATACTGGGAAATTTTATCCTGCTTCCATTTGGTTAGATAAGTTTAAATAACATTAAGTCAATATCTAAGACGATATAGGAGGTGAAGTCATGAAAAATCGCATTATAATAACAGCAATCCTCGTGATCATAGTAATATTAATACTGGTGTTTGTAGAGTCTGATTCTGTACCAACAGGACAAGGAATCAATTTAAGGCTTCCAAAAGAAACAATCAAAAAGATTACTGAAGAAGCAAAAGGGACTCCAAGCGAAAATACTAATACTGAAAACAAAGATTATTGTAATTGTCCAGATCCATACAATGGTAAGATTTTAACCGAGAAGACAGGTGCTGGAATTCTGACAAGCTTGAGCCGATATGATTGTGCCATAATAATGGAAATGGCCAAGATGAGGAAAGAATTGAATATGGGCGAAGGCAGTCTAAAAAGTTATGTTATGATATGTGACGGACTTGATTGGAGTTAGAACAATTTAATTTTTTATTCTTTTTATTTTAAGGAATCCTTCTCAGATATTTCTGATAGTATTCCTCAGAAATCTCTTTAGTCTCTTTCTTCTCCTCTTCTGCTGGCGCTCCTGCACTCATCAGCTTCTGCTCCAAAGAGTTAAGATCCTCTTCTGACATCTGTTTCGGCTCCCACTGCAGGTTGATGCTGTCCCCTGATTTTCGTGGGACAATGTGCAAAGAAAGATGGGAGAATACCTGGTCAACACCTGTGTTGATGACAATGTTTGTTGAATTTGATTCTAACGGGACATTGACTGCCTGTGCGAGTTTGTGCGCAACCTCAAACATTTTTTTAGTTATTTCCTCTTTGTTCTGCATGAAAATAGGGATGTGTTGTTTCGGCACAACACAGATATGTCCTAGTGCTGCAGTAGGATATAGAAATGCGATTATATCTTTGTCTTCATAGACTATTCTTATTCCTTTTCCTCTCTTCTGCGCTATCACGCAGAACGGGCATTCTTCTGTCATATCAAATCCTCTATCTGATCCAAGATCTCATCTGGTTCTTCTTGTTCAGAATCGTCTGTGTTTTCTGGTTCTGGTTCTTCATCTTCACTTTCTTCGGCATCTTCTAGTTTCTGTCCAGGAAAGGTCTGAGACAGTATTGGTTTTAATCTACCATAAAGATCGTCGATGTCAGATTGCTCTATCTTGTTTGTAGGAACTTCTAGTGCAAGACCGTCGTTCTCGAACCGCGGGATGATGTGCATTATGAAGTGCGGTGCTTTCTGCCCAGCATCCTGTCCAGATTGGACAATCACTGTTGTTCCTGCTGCTTTAAGGTTCGCGACAAGGATGTGCGACAACCGTTGCGAGATTGCGCCCATGTGCGCAAAAACATCTGTAGGGATCTCGTTCATGAACATATAGTGTTCTTTTGGAATCAGAAGTATATGGCCAGGCGAAGCTGGATAGATATCTAGGATAGCAAGAACTTTATCGTCCTCAAACAATTTCTTTGAAGGAACATTACCCGCAATTATCTGACAGAAAATACAATTCGCCATTTTATCTTACATATTTTTTGACAATATAGCCTAGATTCTTTATGATATCATAAGGTGTGAAACTATAACCTATCTGGTCCTGCAGCTTGTCACCAACAAGGCCGTTTATCTCTGCACCGTAACGCGCAGCGTCGAGCAAAGGAGTCTTCAGTGCGATCAACCCTCCTATGATTCCTGCAAGGACATCGCCTGTTCCGCCGACAGTCATTCCAGGATTGCCGAACTTGTTCTTGTGGATCTTTTTTCCGTCTGTGATAAGGTCGACCTGGCCTTTCAGAAGTATGATCCTATTCGCATCTGCATAAACAGGAAGGTTGTCCTCTGTCGGTTCTGCGCCATAAAGCGCCTGGAACTCTCCTCTGTGCGGAGTCAGGACAGCATTGTTTATTTTTTCTGCGCGAAGAACTTTCAGTGCGTCTGCATCAATAACTTTTGGCTTGTTCAATGCAGCTATTTTTTTGATCAGTTTCTCTGTCCCTTTCTCTGTTCCCATTCCCGGACCGATTATTATGCAGTCAGCTCTCTGGATGAAGGGTTCAAGATCATGATAATGCTTGTCTGTCAGGATAGGGCCGTCACATTTGATTGTTATCAATGAAGGATCATATGTGTTTATTGCATAAGCTGCATCTATTGTTGTAGCGACATAAACAAGATCGACGCCTGTCCTGAGTGCAGCCATTGCTGCGAGCGCAGGCGCGCCAACATATAATTCAGAACCTCCGATCACAAGAACTATTCCGTTCTGGCCTTTGTGGGAATCCTTTTTTCTTGCAGGAACACTCATATCACTTATAAATCCTTTTTAGTATATAAATATGACTAAATGTTTGCCAGTTAAGTTTAAATAATTGTTTTTGAAAGCCAATTTGGGTGAAATAAATGAATGACTATAATGATTTAGTGAAGATAGTTGAGAGTTCAGGTTTTCTGAATGTTATTGGAGATTCACAGATAGCTTCTGTGCAGTGCCTTCAGTTCGGGGATACTGGAAAGGGAAAGATTGTTGCACTGTTAGCATTGTGGGCAGATTTCACTGCAAGAGGAACAGGAACATCCAATGCAGGACATACTTCTTACATAAAACATTTAGATCAACTGATAAAAGTGATCACGCATTATATCCCATCCTCAATATTTTATGATCATCTTGGAAAAGTCAGCATCCTGGGTTCTGGAATGGGGATAAATCTTGAAGAGCTTCTTGGCGAGATGGACTCACTTACAAAAGCTGGAATCACATTCAACAATATGATGATCTCAAAAGATGCGAGCCTTATCCTTCCGTATCACGTGATGAAGGACCGCGGAAACAAGAGCATGAAACCAGGCTCTGCAAGTTCGACTGGAAAAGGGACAACACCAGTCTATTCTGACCGGATCGCAAGGCTTGGAATATTTTACAGGGATCTCTTTAATGTTGACACTTTTGTAAAGAAACTTCGAAAAGCGCAGAATGAATACAGCCAGTTTGAATTTTGTATCGACGAGGTTGTCGGAAAGCACAGAGAGATGTTCGAGCGGGTCAAAGATATGATCCGGGACACTAAAGCGTATACGCATGCACAGCTTGCGCAGGGAAAAAGGATGGCTATCGAAGGTGCACAGGGAACATTGTTAAGCATCTTGTTCGGAACATACGGCTACTGCACATCATCTGATCCGTCTGTCTATGGATCTGCGTTTGGATGTGACATAAAGCCAGAAGACATTGATTTGATACTCGGTCTTGTCAAATTTCCAGTGATGACTAGAGTCGGGAACGGACCGTTTCCGTCAGAGTTTGGTGGAAGGCGTAGCGAAGAGTATTGTGCAGAAGATGACGGCAATGCGCACAAGAAAAAAAAGGAGGAAGAAAGCTTTTCAAGCTCAACTCCACATGCGATGATCACATGCAAAGATGAATTTCTTGCAGGTATTGGCTGGAGAAGAGCAATGGGAGAGTATGGCGCGACAACAGCAAGACCTAGAAGGACTGGAAGGGTTGATGCTGTTGCAGGACGTTATGCTGTTGAACTTAACAGCGGAAATTCAAAATATCTCCCAGGACCTCATAACAGGTCAAAGCGAAGAGTTGTGCTAGTATCTACAAAATCTGATTGTGCAGCAGGCATGGGAGATATCGAGATATGTACTGGATACGAAAATATTGAAACAGGGGAAAAGGTTACTGGGTTCACACCTGATTCAGAGGAGCTTTACAAATTACAGGGAATCTATGAAACATTTCCAGGCTTTGAAGGAGATGTTCAGGGAATTCAAAGGTATGAAGAACTTCCACCTGAACTTAGGAACCTGCATGAGAAATTTGAAGGCATGGTCGGTGCAAAGTTCGGGATGATCTCGACAGGACCGCGTACAGAAGATATTGTGTTCGTACCTAACCATTAAAGATAGATTTATAAACAATAATTTTCATTCTTTTTTATATGGCATATCTAGAAGGTGCGATGAGGTTTCTTGTAAAGATGGGACTTCTAGATGTTGTTCTTCCGTTTCTGCTTTCATTTGTTCTAGTCTATGCATTATTGCAGAAGACAGAACTTTTTGGCAAAGAGAAAAGCGGGGAGCCTAAACAAAGACTGAACATTGTTGTTGCACTGGTAGCTTCATTATTGTTTGTAGGACTTATACAATATACAGACTTCATCATGTGGTTCCTGTTCATAACAGTTGTGATTGTCGGAATCATAATGTTCCTTCTCATCACAAAACTTTTTGGAGTGGATGTGAAGCTCACAAGCTGGATAATAATTCCTGTAATGATTTTCTTCCTGGTATTGTTCACCTATAAATTCATTGATTACACTGTTTTACTTGCAGCGATACTGCATCCATTCACGGTCTTCCTGGGTGCTGTTGTCATCGGCATTTATTTCATTGTGCGGGAACCCGGGAAAAAGGCTAAGAAGAAAGAACCTGAAAACAAAACTCCTGAGAAAAATAAAGGTGAAGAAGGGAAAAATAAGCAAGAGAAGCCAGAGTACAGCCTAGAAGAGGTTGGCAGATATCCCGCTGATAAAATGACAGAAGAGTTCACAAAAAGTTTTAAGCCGCGACACTAGTTTGGATCTGATCTTGTTTTGGAGCAGCAGGTTGAGCGACTTTTCCTCCACCAAGCTTTTTTATGCGATATACAATTGTTTCTTTTAGTTTTCTAGTTTCTTCATCAAAGACATGTTCAAATATATAATCTTGATCTGTGATATACCCTGGGAAACCATCCTTCCTACTTATGATTGCATTGTGTGTATGTCCCCCAAAGTAAGGAACATTCTTCTCTCTTGCAAGATGATAAGCACCTGCAGGATACATCCATTCTTTTTTATCTTTTGTTTTGGAGCGACGGACTAATCGATCACCTAATGCTCCATGACCTATGTAAAGATCAAAGTTGTTATCCGTACCTGCGGGATAAATTGAATTCTGCTCTTGCATTAATAACTCTTTTATTTTCGCTTTACGCTCAGCGTCATCTTTTATATCTTTGACTGCTTTCTCAAGCGATTTTATTGTCATGCCTCGATCAAGATGAGAACAAAATTGATAAGGCATGCCCGGAATCATATCAGCGGTATTAGTACCTGCAAAAACTCTTAGTTTTCCGATAAAAAACGGACCATCCAATGATGCGCGCAATGCGTCTTTTGCATTTCTGAGTGGAAGACTAGCTAAATCGTGATTTCCAGGTACGAAATATATTGGACAATTTGCAGTTCCAAAAATATCATCGATCGCAGCATATTTTGGGCCATGCGCTTCTTGAATTTCTTTTGCCACAATCTGACGTATTTCAAGATGTTCTTTATGTTTCTGAACTAAGTCTTGTTGAGGGACTCTTTTTTCAATATCTTTTGCTAATTCAGCTTCGTCCGTATGGTATTGAATCAAATCAAAATTATGTTTTTTTGCAATATCCTGCATTAATTTCATACTCTGAACCATATCCCCAAGATCTAAACCTGCATCCACTTTTCGTTTATTGGCAAAGCTAATAACAGCACGATATTTACCTAAATCCCCGTGGAAATCTGACCATTGTAAAAGCCGTATATCTGCCATTTTCTATATATATATTTTAGAAGTTCTCCTATATAAATCTTTCTATTTTGTCACTACTTAATAGGAGTGGCTGAAAAGCTTGAATTCTGAGGTTTCAGCTATTCTAGAGGCACTTCTGACCAGGATGTGAAATCTTCTTTGTGGGTGGCTAGTTCTCCAAACAGATAGGTCGGAGCATATGTAGAGCCTGGCTGCAGATCCTGTATATCAGAATGCCAGTTGTATGTTCCAACATGGCTGTACACTGATTTTCCAGTCGCTTTCCAGGTCTCAGTCACCTGTCTTGCAGGTCCTTCAATATGACCTTCAGATACCATACCTGGA
>JAHWHI010000091.1 GCA_019323355.1 Candidatus Woesearchaeota archaeon
ATGTTTGCTGGCAGTTCTTTTGCTTTCAATGTCTTGATATCGTTCACCTCGACCAGATCTTTTTTTATTGCGAACTTTTCTGGATAGAACTGGAACAGGAAGCCTTCGCATACTTTGTATTTCCTGTCCTGGTAGTGCAGCAGGTCTTTCTTGCACATATTGTCCAGGATATTTCTTAGCCGGAACTCGCTCAGGCCGATGTTGATGTTTGATTCATTGAACCAGTCGAATTGCATGCCCTGTTTCAGGACATTAAACTCTGCAGCAGTCATATCACTTGGACCCACTATTTTTATCATAACTGCCTTTTCAATGTTGACAACGACAGCTCCTTGTATAAGTTCAACAAGGATGCCGAACTCGTCAGTGTCAAGCATCACAGAAGGAATGAGATAACTCTTAAAATTTCGTTGCGGGTTAAGAATCTGAAGTTCCTCCAGACTCTTGTCTGGCATTATTATGAGTACCCCCATCAAGCACAAATATTGATTTGAATATATATGTCTTTTGGCACAAGGTTTTTAAATACCCCTTTAATTCAAGAAAGGTATGGAACTCGCTAAAAGGTATGAACCAAGGGAATTAGAGCCTAGATGGCAGAAATTCTGGGAGGACAACAAAATATTCAAGTTCAATCCTAAATCAGAAAAACCTATCTACAGCATAGATACCCCTCCGCCTTATGCTTCATCCGGCCACCTTCACGTAGGGCACGCTTTGCATTATACACAGTTCGAACTTATTGCCAGATACAAACGGATGCGCGGATTCAATGTCTATTTTCCGCCGTGTTTTGACAACAATGGCCTGCCGACTGAGAAATATGTTGAAGAAAAATTCAATATATCCAAAGCGCAGACAACAAGAGCTGATTTCAGAAAATTATGTACAGAAGAATCTTCGAAAGTTGAGAATGCTTATGCTGACCGTTTCTTCAAAGCGCTAGGGCATAGCTATGATTGGGATCTGCTTTATACAACAATTAATCCCGAAGCGCAGAAAGTTTCACAGACATCTTTTGTTGAATTAGTCAAACAAGGCGACTGCTACCAGGCAGAAGAGCCTACAATCTGGTGCACCAAACATCAGACAGCGCTTGCGCAGGCAGAAGTCGAAGACTTAAGCAGAAGCACGAAGATAAACCATATCTATTTTGACATGGAGGACGGTTCAAAGATAGAGATCGCGACAACGCGTCCGGAATTTCTTCCAGCATGCGTCGGAATCTTTGTGCATCCTTCTGACAATCGTTATAAGCATCTTGTTGGAAAGAATGCTATAGTCCCACTGTTCGGCCTGAAAGTTCCGATAAGCACTGACGAGAATGTCCAGATGGATTTCGGTTCTGGCATCTTGATGGTCTGCACATTTGGGGATAATGCTGATATTGACAAATGGAAACGGCACAAGCTTCCTATAAAAATAATTGTCACGACCGATGGCAAGCTTAACGACCAATGCGGAAAATATGCAGGCATGTCTCTTCTTGACGGAAGAAAAGCGATTATTGAAGATCTAAAAGAAAAAGGTTATTTTATCAAGGACGAACCGATTGAGCAGACAGTCGGAAGCTGCTGGAGATGCAACACGCCTGTCGAGTTCATAGTCACAAAACAATGGTTCATCAAAGCCCTGAACTATAAGGGTGAGCTGATAGAGCAGGGAAGAAAGATAAAATGGCATCCTGAGTTTTACCGTAAACGGTTTGAGGACTGGACAACAAACCTTGCATGGGACTGGTGCATCTCACGTCAGAGATTTTACGGAGTCCCGATTCCTGCATGGTACTGCAAGAAATGCAATGAACTTATGCTGCCAGACAAAGAGGATCTTCCTATTGATCCGACAGCAACACAGCCTAAGAAAAAATGCAAGTGTGGGTCCTCTGAATTCATTCCAGAGGATGATGTATTTGACACCTGGATGACATCTTCTATGAGTCCTGAGATTGCAATAAGATGGTTAGAGAAACCAGAACAGTTCAAGAAGATGTTTCCTGTCTCATTAAGGCCGCAATCTCATGATATCATCAGGACATGGGCGTTCTATACAATACTGAAAGCTTATCTGCATTTCAAGTCAATACCGTGGGAAAATATCGCGATAGGAACTTTTGTCCTTGATCCGCACGGAAAAGGTATGCACAAGTCAAAAGGAAATGTTGTATGGGCAGATGAATTATTGAAGAAATACAGTGTCGATGTACTGCGTTCCTGGGTCGGAACAGCAACATTTGGAGAGGATCTTGGATTCCAGGAGAAAGAACTTGTTGCTGGGCAACGGTTCCTGACAAAGTTATGGAATGCTTCAAGGTTTGGTCTGATGCATCTGGAGGATTATTCAGAAAAACCAGCCGAACTGCAGATAATTGACAGATGGATATTAACTAAATTGAACAAAACTATAAAATATGCTACAGATACAATGGACCAGTACAAGACAGGCTCTGCAAAACGTGAAGTCGAACAGTTTTTCTGGCATACCTTGTGCGACAATTATCTAGAGGTCATCAAGGACAGGCTGTACAATCCTGACAAGCGAGGAAAAGAAGCGCGGGCAAGTGCACAGTATGCATTGTATAAATCTATACTGTCTGTCCTGAAGATGCTGGCGCCTGTTGTTCCGCACATCACTGAAGAAATATACCAGGTCTATTTTTCAGAGAAAGAAGGTGCAAAAAGCATACATCTCTCTGACTGGCCAAAATACATGAAAGAAGAAGTTGATGAACAGGCAGAGAAAGCAGGAGACATTGCTGTTGATATTGTCGCTACATTGCGAAGATATAAGTCTGAGAAGAACCTTTCACTGAAAACTCCAATCACTAACCTAGAAATACATTGTGAGACTGATCTTCAGAAGATTGTTGAACTCGTGTTTGATGACATCAAAGATGCTGCTTTTGTCGACAATATAAAGTTCGGGACAAAAGTCGATACTCCCTGCACCAAGTTTGCCATAGAATTAGGTATCGAGCTTGGCGAAATCGAAAAGAAAGAGTAAGTTTATTTCTTTATTACAGCTATCCATCGTGTTTTGAAGAAAAGCTCTGCAGAACCTATCTTTTCAGGAAGAATCTGATACTTCTTTATTGTATTGTTATTGAATTTTGGTTCATATATTTTAAAATTCATGATACCAGCTTTTTTGAAAAGTTGTTTCATTTCTTGAATAGTGTATGCTGCTTGGGCAGAGTCTAAGTATTGTATTGCGTGTAGTACATTTGTATTTGCAATATGTTGGCATAATCTATGGATTATATCTTCATCAGTATTTCTTTTAATATCTACCATATGGATATATCCTCCTTTCCTTAGCAATCTGTACATCTCTTTCAATATGGTTACTGGATTTTTGAAATGATGAATTGTGTCTTTACAGACGATTAAATCAAAACTTTCACTCTTGAAGCCTGTTTTATCAGCTTCTTTTTGGTAGAATTTCACATCTATCCCTTTGCAGAATTTTCTTGCCATGCTAAGCATAGCTTTTGATAAGTCGATTCCAACAAATGAAAAACTGGGCTTTTGTTGGTGAATATTTTTAATTAATCCTCCAAAACCACAGCCAATATCTAAAATTTTCCCAGAATTTAATTTAGCGTTCTTAAATATATCTATACATGTCAATTTATAAGAACTTCCGGATTGACCAGAACTAAAACTCATTACCTCTTCCTCTCCTTCCATCTCCTCTTCTGGTTCAGGTATCCTCTTTTTTAGATTGAGATAACTCATTTTATTATTTCTTTTTCTCCCATTTGACACCGACTGGGGTGTCTTTGAGGATGATTCCTTCTGCGAGGAGCTCGTCCCTTAGCTTGTCTGCTGTCTTCCAATCTTTTTCTTTACGCGCTTTCTCACGCTTTTTGATCTTGTCCATTATCTCCTTTGAAACTTCGACTATCTCTTCTTCCATATCTTCTATGTTCAGTCCTAAGACTCTGTCATAATCAACAAGCAGTTCGAATTTTTCTTTGCTGCCGAGCTCTTTGTCCTTCAGGATGTTCCAGACAAGAGAGATTGCTTTAGGAGTGTCAAGATCATTGTTGATTGCGCGGTGAAATTCCTCTTTGTAGTAGTCGAACTTCTGCCTGTCCATGCCTGAAGAAAGGTCCTTTTTCAGTGCAATGACATTCTCTTTCAATCTATTGAATGCTGTCTGAGCAGCGTCGAGCGCGTCCCACGAGAAAGTGAGCGGTGTCCTGTAGTGCGCTGTCAAACATAAGTATCTATATGCTAACGGATCATAACCTTTGTCAACCAATTGAGAGACACGGAAAAAAGTACCTTTTGATTTTGACATCTTTCCTTCTTTCAGGGTGAGCCACTCTGTGTGCAACCAGTAATTGACCCATTTCTTTCCTGTTGCTGCCTCTGACTGCGCGATCTCGTTTGTATGGTGTACTGGGATGTGCTCTTTTCCGCCGCAGTGGATGTCGAACTGTTCTCCAAGATATTTCATCGACATTGCTGAACATTCAAGATGCCAGCCAGGCCATCCCATTCCCCAGGGACTGTCCCACATCATTATCTGCTTGTATCTTGATTTTGTGAACCATAAGACAAAGTCAAGAGGGCTCTTTTTCTCTGTGTCAATATCTTTTCTTGAGCCTGCCTGCAATTCGTCCAGCTTCAGCTTTGCAAGCTTGCCGTAATCTTTGAACTTACTTATGTCAAAATAAACATTGCCTCCAGCAGAATAAGTGTAACCGTTCTTCTCAATCTTTTTCACAAGCTTTATCATCTCTTTGATATGTTCTGTTGCCTTGCTCCAGACGTCTGGAGAGATAATGTTCAATCTTTCAAAATCTTTCTTGAACTCTTGAAAGTATTTGTCTGACAATTTCAGCATTGCTTCTGCTGTCAATGGAAGGCCTTCACGTTTCAGTGCCTTTACTAATTTATCTTCACCAACATCTGAATCAGAAGTCAGATGACCTACATCTGTAACATTTATGACATGTTTAATTTTATATTTATTATACAGAAACATCCTTTTCAGCAGGTCCTCAGAGACATAAGTCCTGAGATTGCCTATATGCTGGTACCCGTAGACAGTCGGACCGCAGGCGTATATCTTTACTTCCCCTTTCTTTATTGGGGTGAAAATCTCGACCTTCCGGGCCATTGTATTATGCAGTTTTATATCCATATTACACACCTTTAAAAATAGTCTAATATAAAAGGGTTTTGCTTAGAAATCAACAGTCAAGACGTTTTTTTATTGTTTCCTTTAGGTTAGGAAAACGGTAAGGTTTATGGAGAACAGGGATATTGTATCGCTTGCACCAGCTGCTAATATCTTCTTCTAAACATCCTGTTGCAAAGACAACTCTTGGGCATTCTGAGTTTTCAAATAAGTAATGTCCTCCTCTTTTCAATTCAACTGCAAGATCGAATCCTCCTTGTGAACCTCTCCCTTCTGTTGCAATGTCTGAGAAAAGCAAGTCAATGCCTGAACCATTGTAGAGATGTTTTCTTGCTTCTTCGCATGTTTCTGCTGTAACGACTTCGAATCCTGCTTTTTTAACTAGATGTGCTGCCATTTCTCTTACAAAAGGATCATCGTCTAGGACTAGAACTCTTGCTTTTGTTGGGTTTCTATTCTCTTCCATAACTGCGTGTATTTAGTTTTTCGAGGTCATATATATAGTTTACTATTATCGCTGTTATGATTTTTGAATCACAAACATACAGTGGTCCTTCTGGAAGGGATCAAGTTTGATCTTTTCGAGAATTCTCACTTCATTCCTTAGTTTATCCTCGACCTGTTTGTAGATCTTTTCTGGTTTTGCTGTGACGTCAACACTTTTTGCTTTTAGCGCAAGAAATCCAATACCGCCTTTTCTGAGAAATAGCTGGACATTATCCAAAAATATCTTTGCCTGGTCTTTCTGTGCAATGTCCATGTATACAATATCACAAGAACCGCATTTATGGAAATACGTCTCTGGTTTTGAAGCGTCTCCGAGGATTGGGATTATATTTTTCCGGTCTATGCATACATATACCAGGTCACGCATCACCCTCGGTGCAAAATCGAGAGCGTATAAGATGCCTTTGCTACAGATATCAGAGAAAAAAGAGACAGTATATCCGTGAGAAGCTCCAAGATATAGCACTGTCGAGTCTTGTTTCAATGCCTCATTCTTCAGCCTCTGCACTATTGCTGCTGCATACTTGCTTCTTCGCGGATCCCACTCACGATATTCCTGGCCTTCGAACTTCTCTGTCCTGTCAAATGTAGTCTTTTTTCCAGGAACACTGTTGAGTGTCCATAGTTTCCGTTTCCGCTTCACAAAATTCGGTATCATTTTTTATTCCAGATGAAAATACAATCTCCTGTTATTTTTTCCTTTGTTGTCAACTTTTTCGAGCACGATCTTCCCTACCTCTTTAGTGTTCTTGACATGGGTCCCTGCACAAGCCTGTGCGTCAATACCTTCGATTGCAACAACACGTATCTCTTTTACAGATGGGGGCAGCATATCTTTCAATCTAAAGATTGAAGGAATCTTGAAAGCTTCTGAAGCAGGCATCAATTTTATGCTGACAGGAATCTCTTTCTCCACTAATTCGTTTGTCTCTTTCACATATCTTTCCATTGCTTCCCTGTCAAAATCCTCAAGGCTGAAATCGATCCTTCCGCCAGTCAGCTTCAGCTGATTTCCTGTGATCATCGCTTTTGTCTCGTTGAAGATGGTCGCTGAAAGAAGGTGCGCTGCAGTGTGATATCGCATCATTGTATGCCGCCTCTCCCAGTCAAGTTCCAGTGTTACTTCGTCACCCTGCTTTAATCCCTGCTTGTCAACCTCGTGAGTGATATTTCCTGCGATCTTTTTTGCAAAACGAACATGGTATACTGTGCCGTCTTTGGTCATCTTTCCTGTATCTGTCAGCTGTCCTCCGCTTTCAGGATAGAATATTGTCTGGTCAAGGACTATGAAGAGCCCGTTTGCCTCAATCACCTTTGCTGTGCAGGTTTTCAAATAACAGTCAGTCATGTATAATGCTTTTGTCATCTTGTCTTCCTCCGGGTTTTTGGTATTTTTAGATCTTTCAGATGAAAGTATCTTGTTCCTTTCATCTTCTTCTTTGGCTCCTCGCCTTTCAGCAGATGGTAGAAGAATGTTGCGATATATAGTATGATAGGCACTATTATCAGCAATACTATGAAAACAATCACCCAAATAATTATGAATTTTAGTATCATCATCCGCCTCCGATAAAGTCAAGGGCTGTGCCTACTTTGTTGCCTCTTCTCTGCGCATAATATTTTGCGAGCCTGCCTGCAAGCTTCCTTGCTGGAAGAGACTGGAGCCAAACTTTTCCAGGTCCGCGAAGCACTGCGAAAAAGAATCCTTCGCCTCCGAACAAAATGTTTTTCACGCCTTTGACAACTTCAATATCATACTCTACAGTAGGCTCGTACATTGCAAGATGTCCAGTGTCAACTTTCAATACCTGGCCTGGTTTCAGGTTCACTTCTGTAACCTCTCCGTCAATGTTGATGAACGCTTCGCCTTTTCCGGATAATTTTTGCAGGATAAATCCTTCGCCTCCGAAAAAACCAGCGCCGAGCCGCTTCTTGAAGTAAATGTCAAGTACTACAGTATTCTCTGCGCACAAGAACGCATCTTTCTGGCAGATGTATTCTTTGCCAGGCTTGATCTGGATCGGCAAAATCTTTCCTGGAACTTCTGAGCCGAATGTTATGACGCCTGTGCCTGTCTCGCACGTGAAGGTTGTCAGGAAAAAAGATTCTCCAGAGAACATACGCTTGAAACCTTTCCAGAGGCCGCCTTTAGTGGAAGTCTCCATCTTGATGTTGTCTGACATCCAGGTCATCCCCCCTCTTTCTGAGTAAACTTTCTCACCGGTCTTCAATTCAAGGTTCAATACCTGCATTACTGTTCCATCAACTTTGTATTTCATTTTTTCACCTTCTGCGATTTTAAGTTCTTCATAAACTTTTCAAGGTCAGCCTTTAGCTTGTCTCCTATGAATTTCCCTTCATAGAAGTCAATGCGTACTGCGAGCGAAATCTTGTTTGCGAGATGGCGCGCGATCTTTCCCCTATCTTTTTCCTTTGCACCCAGTATGAACGGATGGTCGAACAATAGCCCGTATTTCGGGGAGCGCGCTCCTGTCTTCAGGTGCCTGAACAGTGCTTTTTCTGCGCCGAGCAACTGTATTGTTCCTGCTGGAAAATTAACCAGCTTCTGTAGAGAGCCTGCAGCCTCTATAAGTTTCGCGCCTATCAACGGTCCTGTGATCGCGAGCAGGTTAGGACATAGTTTTTCCATTGTCATTTTCAGATAGCTCTCCTGATCTTCCAGGAACTTGTAGATCTCTGTGAGTTCTTTTGCAAGCTTTCTTATCGGAGCAAGATCCTCTTTGCTCAGGTCTGCGCCCATTGTATCCTGCGCTTTGATCTCTTTCAGCAGCTCGTCCTTGCTTTTCTTCTGGATAAGCTCTGCGAATTTCTGGTGGCTGCTTATAGATTTTGAAAATTCAGGACAATGAAGCTCGTACCACTCGCGGAGACGTTTCGCAAGGATGTTGCACACTTTCTGCGTCTCACTAATGCTGTTTATGGTCTGGATTACGAACTGGTCTGTATTCACAGAAGCCCTGATCGCATCTTTTGTCAGGGCAGTATTATTTTTTCTTATGATGTCAAGAGCGTTCTTTTCAAAATATTTTGAAACCGCGTCCAATTTCTTCAGGTCATGGCTCAGTTTGATATCGCCAAGCCTTTCTTTCTTGAAGCCGATGAATGTAGAATTCTTGTATTTCTTGATGAAATCTTTTTCAGGAGATAACCATCGCCCTTCTTCAAGATCCTTATTGTATTTTTTTGCCTGCTCTAGTGTGAAGATTTTTTTCGCAACCAATTTGTAATTCTGGTTGAATACATATACTCCGCTTATGTTTGTAGTGATGATCATTGTCCCCGATTCATGCTTAGCACTCCCTATTTAAAAAGATTACCTTTATATATGACTTCTTCCTACATAATATTCAGATGGCGAAAAAAAGAGGTTCGAAAAAAGCTAAGGCTGTGAAAAATCCAGCTCCTGTTGCAAGAAAATCTTCTGGCAAACCTACAGGGCCAGGACGTTTCATAATTTCTCTTGTCACACTTATACTGATTGTTGCATTTATTTCGCTGGCTGCCAGCCTACTGCAGAGAGATCTGCCTCCTCCAAGCGGAGTGACGCTGACACCTTATGTTTCTGAGTATATCGAGGCCTCCAAAGAGTATCTGCCAAAATTAAAATTAAGTGACGCTGCATTTGAAGTCACTGCCGGCCAGATGGCAGAGATAATAATGTTTGTCGGAAACAACAATGAGATGAGCAAGGATGTGACCCTTGATGTGATGTGCGAAGCAAGAACAGCACAAGGGTGTGCATATGTTGATCTTAAGTACGAGCATCTTGTGTTGGTTCCAGCAGACACTGTCGAAGCATTCCCACTTGAGATAACAACAACTGACAATGTCAAGCCAGGAGTATATGATATCACTGTTGAAGCGAGCATGGACGGAAAAAAATATGCTTCTGCGATATTCCTTCTAGAAGTAAAATCACTTGAAGAGATTTAGCATTTCTTCTTCTTTGAAATGCAGTTTTCCAGGAACAATAAGAGAATGCAATGGAGGACCGAAATCCCTGCGCTCTAAATCCTGCGCTTCGCCTGCGATTATAACCTGAGTTGGAGCACCTAATCTTGCGCAGCCAAGGCATAATGTGGATGCTTCAAAAACATTTTCTCCTCTTCTGCTTTCGATCTCCAACAGGATCTTTATTGCGTCATTTATTGTCATGAACACATTCTCCCTGTCATCGTCCCCTATCTTCAGGTCGAGCAGTATCAAAGTATGCAGTCCCTGCTGCATGTTCATCTTTATCACATCGTAAGCTGTTTCAGGATTCCAGTTTGGTTCTGGAGTTGTCAGGGAGGTTGTCTTGCCGAACTTGTACAATTGCAAGCCGGTCGCGCCGATCGCAGTAAGTATGGACGCATTGTTGATCACATAACATTTTATTCCTTTTTCAACTGCTCTCAGTACAAGATCAGTATGTGTTGTCGCGCCAAAAGGATCCCCTACAACAAGAAAAGCAACATTATTGTTCACTGCCTTATCTAGGATCTCGTCAGCATTGTTCTCAACAAGATCCCTGTTCGCAAGAATTATCTCTTTTCCGTAGAACTTCTCAAGCTCCTGTTTTTTTTCGTGCAGCACTGAAGTGTATGATTCAAGAAAGACAAAATCCGAAGCTTTGACAGCTTCCAGACCTTTCACTGTTATATCCTTCTTATCGTGCAGTCCGAGTCCGATTAATGTAAGCATAGAGCTTGTTGAGGAGAAATCGCTTATAAAGCTTTCGAGAACATTTATCCATTTGGCATTGAGAATGATTTATTTCCCATGATCTTTGTTATGTTCTTCCTGTACTTGAACGGCTCTTTATACTTTTCAGTCAGATTTAGAAATTCTTTCTTAAGGTCTTCGAGCGAAGGAGTTTTTCCAGGCAGGTCCTTTAGCCTGCGGAATATTCGGGGGTCATAGATTGCGCCTCTTCCAATCATCACACCCTTCACACCTGCATCCTTGACAAGGTTTACTTTTTCTTTGTCTGTTATGTCTCCGTTTGCGATTATGTTTCTTCCTGTCCTTACACATTCCTCGTACACTGAGAAATCTGCAGGCTCCTGGTATGTCTGCTGGCCATAGCGTGCGTGTATCACGAAAAAATCTGCATCGACAGCGCGCAGAAGATTAAGGTAGCTCTTATGCTCTCGGTCTATCCTTGTGATGCCGAGCCTCATCTTGATTGAAATCGGATATCCAGCGTCCCTGAATATCTTTATCACTTTCTTTGTCTTGGCAATCCTCCTGATCATTGCAGCGCCCTGTCCTAACCGTATGACCTGGGGACTTGGGCAGCCAAGATTAAGATTGAATCCCTTGAAACCCGGGTGGGGAGAGAACATGCTCAGAAATTTTTTGAAGTGCTGTTCGTTTGCTCCAAGCAGCTGTATAACTGTGGGAGTCTTGTCATTGAAGCTCAACCTTGACCATGTTGCTTTGTTTTTTTTCGCAAGACCTTCGACACGGGTAAGTTCTGTGAATGTAAGGTCTGCGCCTTGTCTATGGCAAAGAGTCCTGAACGCGTTGCTGGTCATGTCCTCGATCGGTGCGAGCATATACTTGAATTTGGCCATAACTCTATCGTCACCCTGGAACTATATAAATCATACGCGAAAAAATTATCTTAAGTCATTTAAATAGATATGTCATAAGGTTTATATACAAACTTCAATATAGATAGCATATGCAGATAAGATTCTTTCCACTGGACGCTGAATACAAAGTCATAGGAGATACTCCTATAATATCTCTTTACGGACGGACACGCGAAGGAGAGATAGTCTGCGTAATGGACAATTCTTTCAGGCCGTATTTTTTTGTTGTACCAGATGATGATCCAGAGGCAATGCGGCACCAGATCATCGGGCTCAACCTTCCAGAGATAAAAATACTGGACGCAGAGATTGTGAAAAAAATATATCTTGGCAAAGAAAAAACTTTGGTCAAAGTCACTGTGCAGGTTCCTGTGATGGTCCCAAAATTCAAAGACTATATGAAAGACAATAATATCGAGTATCTTGAAGCAGATATTCTTTTTGTGCGCAGATATCTGATTGACAAGGACATATACCCGACACAGGAGTATATTGTCGAGGGAGACGATATACCTGCAAAGTCAAAGGTACGATGCATCGAAGCAAAGTCGATCACTCCTGGAGAAGGGACCTATGACGATCCGAAGATCCTTGCATTTGATATTGAGACATATCCTGATGTTATGCGTTCATACGACCTGCCGATCTTGCTGGTCTCGTTCTATGGAAAAGATTACCGGAAGGTCATATCCTGGAAACGTTTTGAGACAACAAACAAGGATATAGAATTTGTCAGTTCAGAAGCAGATCTTATCAGAAGGTTCGAAGAGATTGTGTCAAAATACAAGCCTGACATCCTTACTGGATATTTCTCAGACGGATTTGATTTTCCGTATATTGTCGCACGCGCGAAAAAGTATAAGATAAAACTGGATATTGGCCTTGATTATTCCAGTGTGCAGGCCGGAAAAGGAAGGGGCTCGAATTTCAAGATATCTGGTATCACACATCTAGATGTATACCATCTGACACGAAATATACTCGGACAATTCCTTACAACAGACCAGTATACTTTGGATGCAGTTTCAAGAGAATTGCTCGGTGAAGGCAAGATCGATGTGGATATTGTACGGCTCGCAGATGCATGGGATAATAATGACGCTGTTATGCTCAACAAATATTGTGAATACAATCTTCAGGACTCTGCAATGACTTACAAATTATGCGACAAGTTTTACCCGTCGATCGCTGAACTTGTCAAGATGATCGGAGTGCCTATCTATGACATGAACCGGATGGCAATGTCGCAGATGGTGGAGTGGTTTCTGCTGAGAAACGCCAAGAAATACAATATTGTCTCTCCGAACAGGCCAGGAGGGTATGAAAAAGCAGAGCGTGCTACAAAATCCCTGATAGGGGCTTTTGTTGTCGAGCCAACACCTGGATTGTACAAGAATATAATGGTGTTTGACTTTGGAAGCATGTATCCGACTATTATCTCATCTCATAATATCTCGCGCTCTACAATCAGATGCGACTGCTGCAAAGAGACTGCGCCCCGGGTTCCGTTCGAAGGAAAAGATATCTGGTTCTGCCAGAAAAAGAAAGGTTTCCTTCCAATGATGATCGGGGATCTTATCAAAAGAAGAATGCGGATCAAGGAAATTATGAAAGAGAAAAAATCAAAATTTCTAAAGGCGCGTTCAGCAGGGCTCAAACTGGTAGCAGTATCTTACTGGGGATATATGGCGTATGACAACAGCAGATGGTATTCTTTTGACAGTGCACAGTCGATACTTGCTTATGAAAGATACTATATCAAGTCTGTGATCGAACGTGTTACAAAAGAGGGCTACCAAGTAATCTATGGAGACACTGATTCGATTTTTTTGGTGAGTGATACGCACACAATCGAAGATGCCCATAAATTAATAGATGAGATCAACAAAGGTCTGCCAGGGATAATGGCGCTCGAGTTCCAGGGCCTGTATCCAGCTGGAATATTTGTATCTGCAAAAGGTTCTGAGCTCGGTGCAAAGAAAAGATATTGCTTGATCGATCAGAACGACAAACTAGTCATCAAAGGTTTTGAGAGCATCCGACGTAATGCGTCGCAGATTGCAAAAGAAGTGCAGCAGAAAGTTCTTGCGATTGTCCTGAAAGAGGGAAATTTCGAGAAAGCCTACAAATATGTTCGCGGAGTGATTGATGACTGCAGAAAAAATAAGGTTCCTGTTGAAAAGTTTATCATCAAGACACAGCTTACAAAATCAATTGAAGAGTATGAATCAGTAGGGCCGCATGTTGCGATAGCTCTGCGGATGAAAGATCGGGGAATCCCTGTAGGCGCGCGGACAATAATAGAATATGTGATTGTCAAAGAAGGCAAGAAAATCAGGGATAAAGCGCGCGAAGTGCACGAAGCTACACAGGATGATATAGATCCAGAGTACTATATCTCGAACCAGATAATCCCTGCTGTAGAGAAGATATTTGAAGTTGTTGGATATAGCAAATCTGATCTTACAGAAGAAGCTGAACAGAGCAAATTGAACAAATTCTTTTGATTTATATATAGCTCGTTATGACCAAAATGTCTCACAAGCATTAAATTTACAGTTCACCTATATATGCATAAGTGAACGAAATGTCATATACAGCATTTTCAGGCGGATATGGATGTGGAAGCATGTGTTGTTCTCCCACGTATTCTTCTAGCTCTGCATCCAGCGCGCTTGAAAACAAGGTGTATTCAATGGATACAGGATCCAGGGGTTCTGGCATATCATACAGTATGGGAAGCAGCACTGCAAGCAGTTACTCTGGATCTTTTGGTTCTGGAAAAGTCTATAATCTGGATTCAAAACCAGCTATTGTCATAAATTACAGTTCGCCAGAAAGTCAATCCTATTCTGATCCGATATCTGAATCATTAAAATCTTATTCCAATTTTACAACTGCGCATGAATCGCATCCGATTTTCATGCCTGGGATATTCACAACCGGACAACGCACAAAGTTTGTCCATGCAACAGAGGATGTGAAGGAGATTGTTGAAGAAACTTTCCAGAGTATGACTGGAAGAGAGCTTCCTGATTTCAACATAAATGTCTGTGATGAAAAAACTTTCTTTGAACATCACGCAAGATTCGGGGGACACTGGTCGCCAGGAATACTTGGATTTTGCTCTCATGTCACAAAAGAAATCTTTGTGAAACAGGCAGAGCTTGCAGAAGTGATAATGGTCCTTGGCCATGAGATTGGCCATCTGATGTCAGCTGCGCTTCCGAATGCTATTGACGAGGAAGCTAAGGCGATGGCATTCACAGCTGCGTGGGCAGAGACAATAAGAAAAAATAATATTGGAGAATTGCGGAATGCGGTTGTCATGCACCAGCCTGCCAACAATGGTCTGCACAATGTTGCGCATCATTTTGTGAACCGGATGCTCGACGCTGGCACAAAGGCTATTGACGTGTTCGAGCAGTTGAAAAGATGTTACATCAGCAATATGTTTGCCTAAAGATTTTCTGCGATTGCATTCCCGAATTCTTTTGCAGCATGAGGACCTTTTGCAGTTATTATTTTTCCATCGACAGTAACGTCCTCTCCAGTATAGTTTACACCTTTTGACCTCAGGTTATCAGCTTCACTGTCAAAGCATGTCGCTTTCTTTCCTGTTATAACGCCGGCGTTCGCGAGTGTTGACGGCGCGATGCAGATAGCTCCAAGCAGTTTTCCTTGTGCTACTGCCTGTTTTGCAAGGTCGTGCGCTTTCTCGTCATTGAAATAAATACTTGCACCTGATCCTCCGATGAAGATCACAGCGTCGTACTTATTGACATCGATCGCAGAATAGTCTATATCTACATTGACTTCTGCTCCGAGCATTCCTTTCGAACTCTGCACTTCTTTTGATGCAATTGTCACTTCTGCACCTGCATTCTCAAGAATATTTTTTGGCTCGAGAAGCTCTTCATCCCTGAAATTTTCCGGTGCGATTATCATCACTACTTTTTTTCCAGTCAGATCTGCCATATTCCCACCTCCGATGGCATTATTTGTTTCGTCTGCAGTTGCCTGCGAACCGCAGCTAGTAAGAAAAATACACATGAAAAGCATTGCAATGATCAGAATTGTTTTCATCCTATCACCAATGTTTAATTTGTTAATAGAAGATAAAAATGTTTCGGTCATAAATCAAGAATCTTTTTTCCTGTTTGGACCTTTACAAACGGTTCCGGTTCTGGGAGTTTCATCCTTTTGCTCTCAAGGTAGTACCACATTCCGATTTTTCCATATATTTCAAACAATAATTTTCTTGCACTGGCCGCAGCTTCCACTTCTCCGAGGCTTTCCAGCAGGCGGATAGATAATGCTTTCTCGACAATATCGAAAGGTCCGCGCACATAATTATTCTTAGCGTATAACTTTAATTTTTCTATGATCTCTGCACGAAACTTTGGAACCTGCTCGACAGCAATCGCTTTTGAGAGCTCCTCTATTGTCTGCTGTCCTGGAGTAAGACTCATAACCTTGTATGTCAAGCCGTGGCATAGCTCAACTTCCTCTGCGTCAAGAAGCTCCTGGAACCTGTGGCGATGCTTTCTTATGAATTCATCTTGTTCGAACACTTCATAATTCTCTTCGAGCCAGAGATGACGGAGCATTCTTAACTCTCCAATACATTCAGGATCATGCCTCAAAGTAAGATCAGCCGCATAAATCTTCCCGTCCTGGACCTCGTCAAGTGAAATCATATATCCGTCCTGGAATGTCAATACTTTTGCATTTGAAAATTCCCGGAAAGCGATTGCGTCAGAATTAGGAGGTTCGCTTGCTTTTCCCACAACCATGAGGACAGCATGTCCATTTTCATAAACTGCCTGGTATTTGCAGGATCTGTGATTATCTATCTCTACATTGCGTTTCGTGCTGAGATGTCTTAGCATACTCGAGGAAGTTTGGTCTGAATATATAAAATCTAGCCCACAACCTTTAAATATCTCCTGTTCTTACTGATTTGTATGAGAATGGCTAGAATAATCCAAATCACCGGGATTATTATATAGTGCGAGCCATTTTCGTGCGTTCTCTTTGCTTGGAAATGGTGTATGAACCTTAGAGAGAGCGCTAAATTTAAAAACAAAAGCGGGTTTTAAAAGAAAAAATGGCACGGGAAAAGTATGATTTCAACAAGGTCGAGAAGACTATACTTAGTTTTTGGAAGAACAATAAGATTTATGATAAACTTAAGGCTCAGAACGCAGAAGGAAAGAATTTTTACTTTCTTCAGGGGCCGCCTTATACTTCAAATTATCTTCACTGCGGACAGGCCTGGAATCATGCACTGAAAGATATGGTGCTAAGGTACCACCGTATGCTTGGAAAAAACATATGGGCCCGGAACGGTTATGATATGCACGGTCTTCCTACAGAACGTGCTGTCTTGAAAAAACTTAACCTTTCTACAAAAGAAGATATTGAGAAGTTCGGTGTTATGAAATTTGTACAGGCGTGCAGAGAGCATTCGACAGAACTGTCTAAATCTTTCACTAATGACCTGATACGGTTCGGGACCTGGCTTGATTATGAGGATCCATACCTTCCGGTCACAAATGAATATATGGAAGGGGTATGGTGGCTTGTAAAGAAGGCAGAAGAAAAAGGAAGACTGTATCTTGGAAAGAAGGTCATGACATGGTGCTATGAATGCGAGACTGCGTGCGCCAAACACGAACTCGAGTACAAAGAGGTCAAAGAGGAATCAGTTTTCCTTAAATTCAAAGTGAAAGGAAAAGAGAAAGAGTTCCTGATAGTCTGGACAACAACTCCGTGGACAATACCTTTCAACCTTGCTGTTATGGTGAATCCTGGCCTGGAATATGTACGGGCAAAAGTTGATGATGAAGTGTGGATACTTGCAAAAGGACTGGCAGGCGCTGTTGTGCAGGGTGTTGCTGGAAAGTCAATTACAATAATCGAGGAATTCATGGGAGATCAATTAGAGGGTGTTGAGTATGTGCATCCGTTACACGCTGATCTTGGAGAAGTCTATGACAAGATGAAAAAGGATCATCCTAATGTCTGCACTGTCATACTTACAGAGGACTACTGTGATCTTTCAGCTGGAAGCGGCCTTGTACATACTGCTCCTGGATGCGGACCAGAAGATTTTGATGCATGCCAGCCTTATGATGTTCCTCCTTTCAATAATCTCACAGAAGGAGGTTATTTCCCGCCAGGAATGGGAAAATTTTCAGGATGGCACGCGAAAAAAGATACTGAGAAGTTTGTGAAGGCACTGAAAGATGCTGACTGCTTGATAGAGATGACTCCTGTGGAGCACGATTACGCGCACTGCCAGAGATGCCACATGCCTGTTGTCTTCAAACTGACAGACCAGTGGTTCTTCAAGATGGAGGATCTTAAGCCTTCGCTTGTCGCTGCTAACAAAAAAATAAGCTGGCATCCACAGTCAGCTGACAATGCATACGATTCATGGCTGCGTAACTTAAAGGATAATTCAATCTCAAAACAGCGTTACTGGGGAACACCGCTTCCGATATGGGTATGCGACAAATGCAAGAATTATACTGTTGTTGAGAACCGGGATGAGCTAATGGATCTTGCTGGAAAAGTTCCAGAAGACCTGCACAAGCCGTTCATTGATGAAGTTACTTTTGCATGCGATTGCGGCGGTGTAAAGAAAAGAATCCCTGATATCATAGATGTATGGGTGGATGCTGGAACAGCCTGCTGGAGCTCTCTTTATTTTCCAATGCGGGATGATTTGCTTAAACAGTTCTGGCCTGCTGACGTGATCATAGAAGGAAAGGACCAGATACGAGGATGGTTCAATATTTTACTAGTATGTTCGTTCATAGGGTTTGATGAACCTAGTTTCAAGAAAGTCTATATGCATGGATTCATCACAGATGTCGAGGGAGAAAAAATGTCAAAGTCTCTGGGAAATGTAATATCTCCCTATGAGATTGTTGATAAGTATGGAGCAGACACACTGCGTTATTATTTCCTTCCGACAACTGCAGGTGTTGACATAAATTTCACCTGGGAAGGTTTGAAACTGAAGCACCGGAATTTAATAGTGCTATGGAACCTGCACAATTATCTGCTGGATCTTGCTGATCAATACACATTGAATCCACGTACACTTGGAACACTGGAGGAGGAGAGATTCAGTGACGAGGAGAAATATATAATCTCAAAACTTCACTCCACAATAAAGACTGTGACAGAGTACATGGAAGATCTTCGCTATGATGAAGTTCCTGGTCTTGTCGAGGAATTATTCCTAGAGATAAGCAGGACTTATGTCCAGTTGGTCCGTGACAAGGTAACTCTTGGAAGCGAGGAGGACCGTGCAGTTGTTGTTTATTGCTTGTATAAAGTCTTGTTGGAGACAATGAAGCTGTTTGCAATAGTTGCACCTTTTGTGACTGAAATGATGTACCAGGATTTCAGAGAGGCTTTTGATACCAAGAAAGAGAGCATCCATATGTATCCGTGGCCAAAGCATGATGAGAAACTAATAAACAAAGAACTGGAGGATCAGTTCGAGGTCGGACAGGCTGTGATAAAGACCGCTCTGAACCTTCGTGAGAAAGCAAAGATAGGAAGGAGATGGCCTGTTAAAGAGATCATCGTAGTTGCAAAGAATGCTGATATCCGCAAAGCTGCAGAAGCTGCTGCAGAGATAGTGAAGAACCAGGCCAATCTCAAGAATGTTGAGGTGACAGCAAGTTTCGCGAAAGTCAAAGAGACTGTCAGAGCAGATTATGCAAAACTTGCTCCAGATTTCAAGGAGAAGACTGCATTGATCATTGCTAGGCTTGCGAGTGCGAGCATGCCAGCTGTCCTTGACCACATACGGATAGGCGGAACCTTCAAGCTGAAACTGGATGACGGAGAAGTTGATATCAAAGAGAAACATCTTCTGATTGAGAGAGAAGTTCCTTCAAATTATGTCTGCGCTGATTTCAAGGGTATGACAATATACATGGATACTGAACGAACCCCTGAGCTTGATGCAGAAGGCTATGCGCGAGAGATAATGAGGAATGTGCAGTCTGAAAGGAAGAATGCCGGTCTTGCGAAAAGCGATGAGATAGAGCTTTTTGTCCAGACAGAACTAGAGCCGATGCTGCTTAATTATGTTAATGATATGGCCTTGAAGTGCGGTGCAAAGGATATCAAGGTAGAGACAAAAGGACCTTCAAAGCAATATGAGCATAAATCCGAGTTCAAGATCAAGGATAAGGCAGTCACAGTCATGTTCAACAAAGTATAATCTTTAATCTTTTCTTATCATTTTTAAAAAGATTTAAATATCTGTAATCATTTTTTGTCTTTGGGATGAAGAGTAAAGATACTGCGCTCGCGGAGATCACTCTGCGAAAGTATGAGAGGCCTTATAGGATCAAAAGCCGGGACCTAGTTGCAAAACTATGCCTTTCCATTGGTTTATTGCAGCCAGGCGATTCTAGAGATGTAATTGTTGATGTATTCTATTCCTTGTTGAAGCATAAAGAGCTCAGCCCAAAAGACATTGAGAATAAAGTGATTTCCTTGCGTAAAAAACATAAACTGCCAATGGCTGGGATCGCACCCTCAAATCTGCGGAGGCAGGTGCGAAGGTTGAAAGAAATGTTCCTAATCGAGAAGATAAATAATAATTACCGTATTGCAGAGAATGACAAGCTGCATAATATATTTCGCGAGAAGATCGAAGAGTTCTATCTGAAATCTATCCGGGACAGGGTCGGAGAATATTTCCAGGCTGTTGACAAGGAATTCTTAGAGAAAAAGAAATAATTATACTATTAATTCTGAAATAATCTTAGCACCTAGTTTTACTGTTGCGTTATCTCTGTCTTTTTCAGGATTGATCTCTACCAGATCAACTGCTCTCAGATTTTTCAGGAGCTTAATTCTTCTAAGGAAATATAATAGTTCTCTTGTTGACAATCCTCCTGGTTCTGGACATCCTGTTCCTGGTGCGAATGCTGGGTCTAGGATGTCGATATCCAAAGATAAGTATACTGCATCGAATTCACGAAGCGTTTGCATTATGCCGTCGCAGACATCCTCTGCATCTTCCAGCTGTTTCATTGTGAAGAACCTTATGTTTTTCTGCTTTAACCAATCGAGTTCTATCCTGTCAATGTTCCTGACTCCTACTAGAATAATGTTTTCTGGCTTTAAGATTTTTTCTTCGACCAAAACACGCAGGTAATCTTCGTGTGTGGGCGGGCTGAAGTTGCTGACAGCATCCACGTGCGCGTCAAAAACTATCAGTGCAGGATTCTTGTGTTTTTTGCTGAACGCTTTGAAACAGCTGTATGTTATGCTATGATCTCCGCCTAGTATGATGCAGTCGCCTGCATCTGTGATTGTGTTTACAATATTCTCGTTTGTCTTTGATATGTTTGACTGGTCAACTGGAACATTCAATATTTCAAATTTTGTCTCTTTCAGATTTTCATTTAAGGTGAAATTTTTCAGTGCTTCACAGACTAATGCAGGAGCTTTTTCACATCCATTGTTCCTTCCAAGGTTTCCTGCGCTGAATGGTATGTTTATTAGTTTCATATATTGCCTGAGTATAGAGCCCTTTATAAAAATTATCTCTGCAATACATTTATAAAGGAGAATATCTGCCTATTACTATAGAGGCATATAGATGGGATTTATTGCAAAACAATTGAAATTCATCCTTGTGATCATAATTGTGATATTCTTATTTGGCATTGCGTATCGAATGGAGCCAAGGCTAGGGCTTGTGAATATAGAGCATGAGATTGTTGTCTCTGGAGATTATACATATGCTGGCAAGACAACCCCTTTTGAGATAAAAAGCGAGTGGGATTTTAAACCAGCGCTTGCTGAAGATGGAAAGACAACCATCATAAAAGTCACTGATGAAAAACAAATCTCAAAAAACCAATTCAAGAAAGTTGAACTTACATTATATATCAAAGATACAAAGTCCATTGTCGAAGGAACAAAGATTGATGTAAACAATCTTGTTTGCGATATCAGCAGGGCAGCTGCAAATTACAGGGAAGTTCTTACAACATATGAAGGCGATGATAAAACCGAGAAGGTTTTCCAGGCGAGTGAATCTACTGGATGGATAATCATCGATAATGTTGAGAAAATGGAGGGGACATTCGACCTTTTCCTGACAGATACCAGTGAAGATAATGTCTCAAGAACTATCGAGCTTGATGGAGAATTAAAAATTAATTCAAGGAGGACAAAATAAATGGGATTTTTTGATTATCTCTGGGCTGTTGTCCTTGGAGTAGTGTTCGGTGCAGTCGGAGGCTTGTATCTTGGCAGTGCCGCGCTTTCGCATAATTATGTACTTCTGATGTACAGGTTCCTGGTAGGGTTGATCATTGTAGTAATCGGAGGAGCATTGTGCTTCAGGCAGATAAGAATAACAGGGACTATCATTGTTTTGGGTTTATGCCTGGCTGTACAGATCGTGTTCACAATATTATTTCTGCTCATGTCCTTGGCTGTGTAAACGAAAGGTATATAAATGTTCTAAATACAGACCTATATAACATATATGGGGGTAATATATATGAAAAAATATTTGTTATTGATGTCAATTTTTTTGATAGCGATTCTTATTGTTGGTTGTGCCCCTACTGAACTAGGAGAAGAACCAGCAGAAACAAAAGAACCTATCAAGATAGGATTCATCGGTCCGCTGACTGGTGATGCAGCGAATGTAGGATTAAATGCACTTGTTGGTGCAGAGCTTGCAGCTGAAGAGATAAATGCTGCTGGCGGGATAAATGGACGGATGATAAAGATTATTGCAGAAGATGGGGAGTGCAATGCAAAGCAAACTACTAAAGTAACCAACAAATTGATTGATATTGACAAAGTTCCGGTTATTGTCGGAGGGCAATGTTCAGCTGAGACACTAGGAGCTGCACCTCTAGTTGATGGAAAAGTAGTCTTGTTCTCTTCATGCAGTTCAAGCCCAGATATAACAACTGCTGGAGATTACGTCTTCAGAGATTATCCCTCAGACTTATTCCAAGGAAAGCATGCTGCAGAGCTTGTAAAAAACAAATTTGGAATCAGCAAAGTTGCTGCATTATATTGTCTTACAGATTATTGCTTTGGAATAAAAGAAGTCTTCAAGCAAAGATTCGAAGAACTTGGCGGAGAGGTTGTCGCAGAAGAAGGTTATGAACAGACAACAAAAGATATGAGGACAGAGCTGACAAAGATAAAAAATGTAGAGCCTGAACTTATTTACTTCACAGGATACACTGAAGGAATAATCGTTGGTTTACTGCAGATGGAAGAGCTAGGTATAGACCTTCCAGTCCTTGGTGCTGATGCATGGGATGATCCAAAGATTCCGATGGAAACAGGCGAAGCTGGAGAAGGTGCGATGTACATAGTTCCATTTGCTCCATTGACAGAAGAATTTAAAGCAAATATCTTGAAGAAGACTGGCAAACCAGATGTTCTTGCCTGTACACCGGGTGCGTATGATGCAGTTTACATTATCGCAGATATCATGGAACGAGTCGGAACAGATCCTACTGCGATAAAAGATGAACTCTACAAAGTCGAAGGTTATGAAGGAGTTTCAGGAACAGTGACAATCGATGAGAACGGAGATTTGGCATCTGCGAACTACCAGATAAAGATCTTCAAAGACGGCAAGGCTGTGAATTACGAATAAGACATGAAATAAATCCTTTCTTTTTTCTTCTTATTTTTCTTTTTGTATACAACAATATTTATATACCATGTTCTATTTTGTATATGAAAGAGGCTTTAGATGGGAATAGCAGCACAGTTGATCATCAACGGCATCATAGCTGGCGGAATCTATGCGTTAGTTGCACTGGGCTATACAATGGTTTATGGAATTCTCAGGTTCATTAATTTCGCACATGGAGAAGTGTTCATGCTTGGAGCATATCTTGGATGGATCTTTAACATTGTCCTTGGCGTGAATGTGATTGTTGCTTTTGTTCTTGCGATGCTGGGTTGTGCAGTTGCAGGATATATTATTGAAAAAATCGCGTACAAACCCTTGAGAGGAAGAGGGATGCTGCCTCCGTTGATAACTGCGATCGCAATATCATTGTTTTTGCAGGCAATGGCAATTTTGGTTTTTGGCGCGCAAATAAGAACTTTCAGGACAGGAGAGGTTGTGCGAGGAATAACAATACCTTTTATCGATGCTGTTATCACTAAAATACAGATTGTGATTATTGTTGTGTCAGTCGCTTTGATGGTGGCATTGCATTTCTATATCAAATATACAAAGACAGGAAAGGCGATGCGTGCTGTTGCTGATGATTATGAGACAGCTTCTATAGTTGGAATAAACCCAAACAAAGTAATATCGTATGTCTTCATAATCGGCTCTGCTTTGGCAGCTGCAGGAGGAGTTTTGGTTGGTATGGAACAGAACCTGACACCGACAATGGGTGTTTCAATTGGAATAAAAAGTTTCACAGCAGCTGTTGTCGGAGGTATTGGCAATATCTATGGCGCATTGTTGGGCGGTTTCATGATAGGCTTGATAGAAAATATAGGGATCTGGTTTATTCCCTCTGGCTACAAAGATGCGATTGCATTCGCTGTCTTGCTATTGTTTTTGCTGTTTAAGCCAACTGGAATTTTCGGCGCGAAAAAAGAAGAAGGGGTACGGATATAATGCTGGAACTGTTAGCAAGCAATTATGCATTGAACTTGCTGATCCTGATATGCATCTATGTGATACTTGCAGTCAGCCTTAATCTTATTGTTGGTTTCTCAGGCATGCTTAACCTTGGGCATGCTGCGTTTTTTGGGATAGGAGCATATGCATCTGCATTGCTCGCACTAGCGGGATACCCTTACTGGCTATGTTTTGTTGCGGCAATATTTTTTGCAGGACTTGGCGGGGCATTGGTCGCGTATCCATCTTTAAAATTAAGAGGGGATTATCTTGCGATTGCAACACTCGGCTTTGGCGAGATAGCGAGAGCTGTGATGAAGAATTGGGTTTCGCTGACAAGAGGTCCGTTAGGACTTCCAGGAATCCCTAAGATTTCATTCTTTGGTCTGACATTAGCAACAAAGTTTGACTTTTTCATATTTTCATTAATAATCGCAGCAGGCGTTGTCTTTTTTGTCTCAATGGTTGTCAAATCTCCTTTTGGCCGAGTTCTTCGAGCGATCAGAGAGGATGAGATCGCTGCTCAGGCAATAGGAAAGAATGTTAAAAAATACAAGGTTATTACTGTAATTGCAGGCGCTGCCTGCGCAGGTATTGCAGGCTCTTTGTTTGCGCATCATATAACATTCATTGACCCTACAACATTCACATTGATGGAGACTGTGCTGATAATATGTATGGTTGTTCTCGGAGGTGTTGCTTCTATACGCGGTTCTATTGTTGGAGCTGCTATTCTTGTGCTGCTACCAGAGCCTTTGAGGTTCTTGGGACTGCCGACTTCTGCAGCAGCAGCGCTGCGGGTCATGATTTATGCAGTTGTTTTGATCTTATTGATGGTCTACCGGCCTAACGGTATCTTCGGAGAGTGGAGGTTCAAGCATGCTAAAAGTAAAAAAGCTCTATAAACACTTTGGCGGTGTGAAAGCTGTGGATGGATGCAGCTTTGAAGTAGAGAAAGGGACAATAGTAGCATTGATCGGACCGAACGGGGCTGGAAAGACAACTGTTTTCAATTTGATAACTGGATTCCTTGAGCCTGACAAAGGAACAATCTTGCTGTATGACAAAGATATAACTGGCATGCCTCCGCATAAGATAAACCAAGAAGGGCTCTCTCGTACATTCCAGATGATAAGACTGTTCCCAAAGATGACAGTATTAGAGAATATGATGTTATCTATGCATAATATTTATGAAGAGTTCTGGCGGTCGTTACTGCCATCAAGACAAAAAAATGTGCACGAAGCAAAGATGGTTGATGATGCTATTAAATTATTACGTTTTGTCGATCTTGAAGGGAAAAAGAATGCTCTCGCAGGAAATTTGAGCTATGGCCAGCAGAAACTGTTGGAGATTGCAAAAGCTCTGGCGAGCGACCCGCAGATTTTGCTTTTAGACGAGCCTGCTTCTGGCGTCAATCCGACAATGCTGAAAAATATTGGCAGTCTCCTGAAGGATTTGAAGAAAAAGGGAAAGACAATCCTGTTTGTCGAGCATAACATGGACTTTGTCATGAAGGTCGCTGATAAAGTTGTTGTCATGGACAGCGGAGAGGAAATTGCTTTCGGCCCTCCGAAAATCATACAGAAAAACAGGCGTGTGTTGGATGCATATCTAGGTAAAGAAATAAAAATTCGAAAAGCAAAAAAAATAAAAAAATAAAATGGCAAAACATCTGTTGACAATAAAAGATCTTGATTCCTGGTATGGAAAGATTCAGGTACTGCATACTGTTAAGATGCACATCGATCCTGGTGAGATAGTCTCTATAATCGGCCCTAATGGTGCTGGCAAATCGACAATCCTGAAAAATATTTTCGGCCTTATCGAGAAACGCAATGGGAAAATATTTTTTGACAGCAAGAACATAATCAAGAAACGGCCAGAAGATATAACTCGGCTCGGAATAACTTATGTCCCGCAAGGAAGATCTGTCTTTCCTAATCTGACTGTCCATGAAAACCTGGAGATGGGAGGTTTTATCAGGAATGATGATCTATCAGAAGACCTTGATTACATATACAAAAAATTTCCGCGGCTAAAAGAAAGACAAGACCAAAAAGCAGGCCTGTTATCAGGCGGTGAGCAGCAGATGGTCGCAATCGGCCGTGCACTGATGCTAAAACCCAAACTTTTGCTGCTCGATGAACCTTCGTTGGGATTATCTCCGCAGATGAAAAGCTTGATATTTGAGAAGATTATCGAGATTAATAGCGATGGTGTTGCAATGTTTATTGTAGAACAGAATGCAAAGATGTCATTGAAGATATCTGACCGGGCGTATGTTTTGGAGCTAGGAAAGAACAAACTGCAAGGTAAAGGAAAAGATATGCTGAAGAACAAAGATGTTGCTAAGCTTTATCTTGGTGGGGGATAAATGAAAAAAATATTTTTAGTCTTATTTGTTATCCTGTTTGTTGCAGGTTGCGGAACTCCCAGAGGATTTCCCGGACCTGGGGATGAAACTATTTTTGGAATCATAAGTGATATACATGCGAATGGCAATTATGACAATCTTGGAAACGCTCTTGATCAGTTCGAAAGCAAAGAAGTAGATGCGATAATAATTCTTGGTGATCTTGTGTTGAATGAACAGCACAAGTATGGAAAGACAGACAGTGTTCCTGATGATGAAGAGATATATATGGTCTTGAAGAGAACTTTGATGCGCGGTTATCCTACTTTTGTTATCCCTGGAAATCATGAAACAAAAGAAGCCTGGGAAAAAGCAATGGCGCGTTTGAAAGATGACGATTTCATGGGAAAGATCAAAAATTATGACAAACTTTTTGATATGACAAAAATAAGAACATACGACAAGTTTGACATCGACCTTCTCTCATTGCCTGGTTGCGTGGATCCTGCTGTAAATCCAAAAGATGGTTTTATAGCAGATGCTGATGAACTCTTTGTTCTTTCCCAAAGACTAGAGGATGAAATTTTGCTTGTTGCACACTGCCCTCCGCTTGGGTCTGGAGAAGATGGCATTGACATGCTGGATTCTGGAAAACATATTGGATCAGAACATCTGCTTGAAGTGATCCTGGATTCAAACATAAAGTTTGCAATCTTTGGCCATATCCATGAATCTGCTGGTGCGATTGATTTGGCTGGCGCAAAAGTCCGGCCTAGACAGGTCTCAAAAAGCCTTTTCCTGAACCTGGGTGCTGTGCAGGATGGCTCAGCAGGCATATTCTATTATTATAAAACAGGCAAAGAAGCCAGATTTGAGCAAATCCGTTCTTAACTGGCAAGTGACGACATATCAGTAAGCTTTATAAAGGATCATATATGAGAGTTCTGTATACGAGGCATCCAGATGGGTATGATAGATAGTGCATGGAAGTTCATTACAGGACATGACCGTAGGCTTAGGACTGCACGGGAAACCATCCAGAAATCTGCTGGTTCTTTAGAGGATTTGGCTTTCAGAGAAAATGGTGCTGCTAAAACAGAGATGCTCAAATCATTACATAATATCAATGATATACTTACAAATGCGAAAGCAGATATCAAACCGATTCTGGAAGAAGAATTCCCAGATGGCTGGAGGCAGGAAGTAAAGCAGAAGGCATGGATCCAGTATATAATGAATACAAGGTTGTTTGAAATTGATGGTAAAAAAAAGAGTTTCTTTGAGATGGTTGATTATACTTCCCCTTATATGAGAAATGAAGAACTAGCTAAACAAATTGGGATATATAGAGCTTCTTTCAACTTCAAATATGAAGAGCTGATGGAACAGTTCATAGAAAAAATTCAAGAATATCTTCTAAAGGAAGTATCAGTACAAATAGGCGGACCGGATTGGGATCCTGTCCAACTAGGAGAATTAGATTCTGCATTAAAATTAGCCAAAACTATTGATAGAAAATCAGTCCGAAAGATTGTCAATCAAAAATTCACAGACTTTTTATTGAATCAACTGGAGATCGCAAACCACCGGGCTGATGTCAGGGCGTTCCAATATAGTGCGGATCTAGGTAAATTCTATTTTCCTCTTGGGGCAAGCAAGTTCCATATCCTAGCTGACCGTATAGACTATATGTTAAGGGATCTCAAGAATTCAGAAGATCCTGCTGAACAGAAAAGATACCAAGACCACATACAAAAGATGCGAGTCATGGAAGTGCGTGTATTTGAGGAAAGGGCAAAGAGAAATGCTAAGATTGCTCAATCCAGAAAACAGAGCCTGAAGCAAAGGGCAGCTGCGCTGAGAAATATGACTTTCTATCTAGATGAATGGGCGCGCCCTCTGAACAGGAGATATGCTGAGATGGCAAACTCAGAAGAGCATGGCCAGTACCAAGAGCTGGAGCTGTTTGATCCATCCCCAGAGTTCTATGAAGATATAATCAATGAGCTGTTCTTGGACCTAGATCCAATTGAGATTAGGGAATTACCAACTCCAGAAGATCTCAAAGAGACGCTTGACAATGTCATAGTTGCGCTCTCAAAATCAGTTGAGGGCTTGCTCTCTGCTGAAGAAAGACAGCTTGAGACCCTGAAAAAGAGAATCGCTTCAGAGGAAAAGCCTAGGAAAAGAAGAGAACTGCAAGAGGAGCTTGACAGATTAAAAGAGGACTTTGACCCTGATCTAAGAAAACAATATGGCTATCTTCATGAAAGATATTATCCTTATCATGATAGATTCGTAAAGGCAGCTAGAAAATTGGTAGCAGAAGTCATGGATAAGACAAAGGAGAGACTATATGCAGCTGCAAGAAACTGTGATAATCATTCGGTATCTATAATTCAGGATCATCATGATATATTGCGTGATACTTATGGAAAGGAGTTTCCAGAGGAATTAAATGTTGATTTTAATGATGAGCTTGACAATCTCTACAGAGAAAATATAGCAGAAGTGCTTGAAGATTTGGCTGAAGCTCTGAAGAAAGCACTATCAGACCTTGAACTTGGCCTTGCCAAAAAGTATGAGCAGATATATGATGATAAGCAGAAAGTCTTTGCTATGTATATTCCTAAAGAGTATACTCCTGCGGATATAGCAGAAATCAAGGCTCAAGCGATTGAAAAAGCAAGAGAGACAAAGACTCCAGAGGAAATCAAGGCAAAGGCTGATGGACTCTATCAAAAGGCAGAAAAAGATTTCACAGCTAGTCTAGCTGATGAAAAATATCTTGATCAGGCAATCCCAACACTTGATCAGTATGTTGAGCTTTGCAAGCTTTTCCCAGAGACAGGGGTGTCTGAAGATCAGCTCAAGGAAAGGGTCGAAGCTTTGGTCGGCAAATTCTATGACAAAGCAGAAGCTAGCAAAGACAATGTGCTTGAGTTCATGCCATATGCCAAGACATATCTTGTCCTTGCCCAGTATTTCAAAGAGATCTTGGGTCCGACAGACTTCCCAAGTATCATGAAAAGGCTGGGTTTTGAGATAGTCAGTGCCTCTGAACAGGACAAGCCAAGAGAGCTTGAGATTGAGATAGAGGAAGAAGAGCCTGATTCTGAATCCCATTAAATCTTTCTTTTAGGGTCATTTATATCAAAATTGAAACATTGTATTTCTGGTGGAACATTGTTTCAAAAACGAAACAAATATATATAAGCCTGCTTTATCAGTAGCTAAGAATGGAGAAATCAGAGGTTTTGTCAAGTCTTATTGATGACAAAATAGTCAAGGTCTATCTTACGCTCACAAACACAAACAAGGAGTTCTACCTAAGGGAGTTGGCCAAAACAGCAGGGGTTCCGCCAGCCTCTACATACCGTATATTGAGGAAGCTTGTCAAGCTGAAACTTGTGGATGAGATCAAGATGAGCAAATTTCGCCTCTACAGGCTCTCTAGCAATGAAAATACGCAATTTCTAGGTTCTATCTTTGTGAGCAAAGAAAACGTCCTAGACCTCTTTGTAAGCCAAATCAGACAGAATCCTAAAATCGACGCAATCATCCTCCATGGCGAAATAAAGGAAGATAAGGCCAATCTATTGATAATCGGGGCAAAATCGACCATCTTAGAGATAGATCCGATTGTAGCTCTCATTAAACGAGAAAAGAATTTTGAAATCAGCTTTGTTTGCTTGGATAAGGCTCAATATCTGAAAATGACTTCAATGGGACTCTATTCTGGCAAGAAAACTGAACTATATTCTAAGTAATATAGGTTTTATTCTAGAAATGCTTAAATAGGAGATTGCGCTAGTAAAAAGATAATTATTTAAATATTTTTTTGGCTGAAAATTCCATCGGTTGTTTTGGCGAACAACTGGATTCTAAGGAAAGAAGTAGCTAAACATGTATTTAAATCTTTCGAACTAGAGGTAACACTCTCGCAGAAAAAACAAAAAACAACAAAAAAGGGGGAGAAAAAATGGACTTTATTGTTGAAAACGCATTGGAACAAATAGAGAAAAAAGAATCGTCTTCTTTTGATGTTGGCCAAGCTAACATTAAAGTAATTGGCTGCGGTGGGGCAGGCAATAATATGGTTGACTGGCTCTTCAAGAAAGGTGTGAAGGGAGCAGAAATCATTGCTGTAAATACAGACCAACAGCATCTGAGTGTGACAGAAGCTGACAGGAAGATTCTTTTAGGTGAGGAAATCACACGTGGTCTTGGAGCTGGCGGAGATCCTACAAGAGGAGCTGAAGCTGCAAAAGAAAGCATCCAAGAACTTAAGGAAGCATTGAAAGATTCAGACATGGTCTTTGTATGTGCTGGAGAAGGCGGTGGAACCGGTACAGGAGTAGCACCAGTTGTTGCTCAGGTAGCTAAATCAGTTGGATCCATTGTAATCGGCACAGTCACTATGCCTTTTGATATTGAAAGGGCAAGAATCGATAAAGCTGAGTTTGGTCTACAGATGTTGAGACAGAATTCTGACACTGTTATTGTAATTGACAACAACAGGCTGGTAGCTATCGCAGGAAACCTGCCAATTGCACAGGCTTTCGCAGTAGCAAACGAATTGATCTCAACCATGATCAAAGGAATCGTAGAAACCATTGCAGTACCATCACTAGTCAACCTAGACTATGCTGATGTAAAGGCTATCATGACAAACGGTGGCGTAGCTGTAATAGGCGTAGGCTCATCAGACACAAACAACAAGGTTGTAGAATCTGTCCAGGGAGCACTTTCAAATCCACTATTGGATATCAATTACGAAGGTGCGACAGGAGCATTGATCCACGTACATGGTGGACCAGACATGACCTTGGAAGAGATCACAAAAGTTGGAGAGATGGTCACAGAGAGTTTAGATCCAGATGCAAACGTAATCTGGGGAGCCAGGGTCACTAATGACATGAAAGGCAAGTTGACTGTAATGACCATTATTACAGGAGTAACTTCGCCATGGGTACTCGGCAAAGTAACTGCACAGCAAAAAGCCAAGCAAACACAAAGGTTTGGCGAAGAGCTGGGTATTGAAATGCTGTAGATCAGGTAAGCACGCTAAAATGCCTTCCTTTTTCTACCCAATACCCCCAATATTAGGTTAAGAAGGCACTTTTGGTCCCTCTGTTGAATCAGAGGGATTTTTTTTATATTCATAGCTTGCCATGACATGTTTTGAAGGTTTGGGATGAGGGGGTCTTCCCCCGAACATTCCATATGGGGAAAAAGAGGTGATAGTTGATGCTCAATAACTTCGTTATTGGCATCTCCGAGAATCTTTGATTCTCGTTAGATTTCCCCTTTTCTTTTTTTATTTTAGAATTCTAAGCATTAGTTTCATAGCCGCGGATCCTGTTGAAGCTTTTCTCCAGGTCACGGATTGTGAAGTCTATCATGGTAGGGCGGCCGTGCGGACAGGAATGCGGCTGCTTGCACTGCATCAACCGCTTCACAAGTGTTGACATCTCCATATTCTCAAGGATATCGCCTGCTTTGACAGCCCGTCTGCAAGCGACCCTTGCAAGGATCTCTTCTGTTATCTGCAGGATCTTCTTGTCCTTTTCCTTGTTCAGCTCTGCGACAAGATCCATGAACAGGTCTGGGCTCTGCTGTTTTCCAAGAATAGAAGGGGTTGTCCTTAAAATCAATGAACTGCCGCTCATCTCATCCACTGTGAAACCGAACTCTCTCAGCTTTTCCTTATTGTTCTTTACCAAGGTCTGTTCAGATACATTAAGGTGGAGCTGGACTGGTGTCAGCAGCTCTTGTGTCTTTACTGCTTTCTGTGAATATTTCTCAATGACCTCTTCAAATAAGATCCGTTCATGCGCAGCGTGCTGATCAATCACACGAAGCCCTTTCAAGGTCTCAACAAGAATGTAAGTCTTATGGATCCTTCCGATCACATTGAAAGCTGCATCCTCTACTGTCAGAGGGGTTATGACAACCCCTTCACCTTTATCATCGAGCAATTGTTTCTGCTTGCTAGGTTCTGTGTCAACAGGCCTGTGCTTGAACTGTTCCATCTGTTTCATGATCAGTTCCTTGTTCCTGAGAAGATTCCTGATGTCAGTCTGGGGCAATGTACTCTGAGCCTCTGGCTGGATTATTTTTGCAGGGTCTGCCTTTGGAACCAAACTTACTGTTTCCAGCTCTGTCTTTATTGTGTCTCTTATGTCAAAACATACAATATCTTCTTTCTCAATCCGTACTTCGATCTTTGTAGGATGCACATTTACATCAATCTTGTCTTTTGGTATTTCAAAATTTAATATGACTACAGGATAACGTTCTGTATTCAGAAGATTTGCATAAGCATCTACGATCGCATTGTTTATCTTATGGTTTTTTACGTAACGATGGTTGATGAAAGTTATTATCATTGACTTGTCAGCGCGGTTGACAGTCGGCTTGCCGATAAAACCCCTGATCTTGATGTGTTCAGTCTCTTTGTTTATAGGTATCATCTCCTTTGCAAGCTCTCTTCCGTAGATATTCACAATGTTTCCTAACCGGTCTGGTGTTTTTGGAGCGAAAAGAACATCTTTTCCGTTGTGCACAAGCCTGAAACCGATTCCCTGGTATGCCAAAGCATATTTTGTAACAACATCTGCAATATGCGAGAATTCAACAGGAATATCTTTCATGTATTTTTTCCTTGCAGGTGTATTGTAGAACAGGTCATATATCTTTATTGTTGTTCCGATCGGAACTCCCACTGGCTTTTTATTTTTGATCTCGCCGTTCTCTATCTCAAGCTCCAGGCCTTCTGTGTCGAGCTGTGTCTTTGTCTGGATCTCCATCCGTGAGACAGAAGCTATTGATGCAAGGGCTTCTCCGCGAAAACCCAAAGAACCGATCCTGAAAAGATCTCCTGCTGTTTTTATCTTTGAAGTTGTATGTTTTTTAATTGCGAGCTCTGCATCCTCTTTTGACATCCCAGAACCATCATCCTGGATCCTTATGAAAGATTTTCCTCCTTCTTTCACTTCTATGATTATGTTCTGGGCGCCTGCGTCAATAGAATTCTCAATAAGCTCTTTCACAACAGAAGCAGGCCGTTCAATGACCTCTCCAGCTGCGATCTTGTTGATAATGTCAATAGGTAATTCTAGTATCTTCCCCATTTCCCCTCCTATGGACAGTACAAGAATAAGCACAATATAAAAGGATTTCGGAATCGTTTTTTTGGCATTTATAATACAATCAAATAATATCTCAGCTGCAGGCCCCTATGTTTGTCGGCCAGGCTACATAACGGTTAGTTTGTAAATTTCTATATAATTGGCAATTTTGGAATGCTCCTCTTGGTTCAAGGTTAGAACACTCCACTATATGTGTTTCCACTTGGTTATTTTTGCAATATTTTTCTTCAACTATCACAGGGTTATTAACATCACAAAAGTCATTGAAGTACATAACAGTAGGCGCTCCTTCCTGGGGAGGTTGAATTCGAAGTGTTGTCGATGGAATTGAAAAAGAAGTGTCGTTAAATAAATCTAGATTTTCCTTAGTATTATCTGAATCATAGCAATATTGGTACAATGTATCATGGTCTGTACAAGTTCCATCAACACATTCTGTTCCGTTCGGACATGTGTAAAGCTGCAAATTTATTATTTTATTTGTGCATACTGATCCTGGAACAATAAAAGCCTGGTTTCCTTGAGGAGTGCATTCAAAAATGCGCAGGTCTAGCATAATATTATTTCTTTGACAGTAAGGCATTCCAATTGGTTCGTCTAATCCACAGTCAAGAGGTATTGCACATTCTCCGGGTCTTACACATGCGCCATTATAACAGATCATGCCTTCGTTACCGCAGGAATATTGTTGATAGGAAAATGTATCTCTATGGCATGTTGCTTCTTCCATTATGCCGCTTCCTCCAACAATGCATTGATCATAGTATTTTTGATTATTATAAGTGACATAATTTTGATTATAAGGATCTATTGCTTTTCCATCTGAGTCAATACATCCTGCGAGGCCTGTGGCACTAAATTCTGTTGCCCATCTAGCCTTCCCAATAGGGGTGCATCCAACTAATGTAAAAAGTAAGAAACTCATGATAACTATCAGAGCAAATGATGCTTTTTTCATCTTCCAGGCATAAGTAATGAGGGTATAAATAAGTATCGTTTTAGGCCTTTTTAGCACAACCTTTATAAAGAGATTCGAGACCCTATATATAGAATTGTATGAAAATCATACTCGATACAAATTTCCTGCTCATACCAGGCACACTGGGGGTTGATATCTTTTCCATGATTAGAGATATGGATCCTAAGGCAGGGTTTTATGTTGTTGATAAGACAGTTGATGAACTTGACAGCATCATTGCCAAGAAAGCTCCAAAGTTCAAAAAGGCGGCCAAACTGGCAAAACAGTTCATTAATAAATTCAATATCACGATTTTGAGCTCAAAAACGCAAACTTTTAAAAATGTGGACGAGCTCATCCTGAAAATTGCAGGGGAAGGAGGGTATCTCGTGGCAACACAGGACGCCCTGATGAAGAAAAAGGCACGTTCAAAAGGGCTTCAGATAATATATCTGAGGCAGAAAAAATATGTTATAATTGACTGAGGGAAAAAATGTTTTATACTGTGAAACTAAGGGACCACATCCGTGTTCCTCCGGCAATGCTTGGAGAGGATGTGAAAAAAGCTGTCTTCAAACAATTAAGAGAGAAGTATGAAGGACATATCTCAAAAGATATCGGTTCTGTTATCGAAGTCGGAGACATTGAGGATATCGGGACAGGAGTCATAGTTCCTGGTGACGGAGCTCCTTATTATCCGACAACATTCACATTATTCGCGTTCCAGCCTGAGATGCAGGAAGTTGTCCTTGGAAAGATAAAGGACATGGCTGACTTTGGCGCTTTCATCAATCTTGGTCCAATGGACGGTATGATACATATCTCGCAGACAATGGATGATTTTGTCTCATTCGCAAAAGAAAAAGTTCTGACTGGAAGAGATTCAAAAAGGGTCCTGAAAGTCGGGGACGATTGCAGAGCGAGAATAATCGCAGCGTCTTTCAAAGACATCTCAAACCCTAAGATCGGCGTCACAATGAGACAAGCAGGTCTAGGAAAACTTGACTGGATAAAGGAAGATGCTGAGAAAAAATCTGGCAAAGCTGAAGAGCCAGAAGAAAAACCAGCAAAGAAGAAAAAATAGGTGCGAAAATGAAAAAAGTCTGTAAAGGATGCAAATTGTTTGTCGCCGGGGATGTATGCCCTGTATGTAAAAAGAACCAGTTTTCCACAAACTGGAAAGGACGTATCATAATCATTGATCCTGAAAAGAGCGAGATAGCAAAGAAAATAGGAGCAACTATTGCAGGGGAATATGCAATAAAAGTAAGATAAAAATGAAAATAGATATTATCGATAAAAAAGACGAAAGTTTGTTTCAGAGAGAGACAATAACCGCGAAATGCGAATTTGATAATGCGACTCCTTCTAGGCTAGAGCTGAGGAACCGGCTTGCTGCACAGCTTGGAGTAAAAGAAAATCTTGTTGTAATCAAGAATGTCTTTACTGATTTCGGCGCGCGGTCAGGAAGAATCGAGGCTTGCGTTTACAAGAGTGAAGAAGCTCTGAAAAAAGTTGAATCAGAGAAGATGATAAAAAAACACACTCCTAAGCAGGAAGAGAAACCTGCCGAAGAGGCTGCTCCTGCTGAGAAGAAAGAAGAAGAGAAAAAAGAAGAAGCGCCAGCAGAAAAGCCTGCTGAAGAAAAAAAGGAAGAAAAACCTGAGGCTGCTTAAAAATGGCAAAGAAGAAAAAAGCACGAAAAACAAAAGAAAAGAAAGAGAAAAAACCAAAAAAAAGGAAGCACGCCCATACAAGATATGAAGTTTCTGGAGATTCTGTAAAAAGAAAGAACCGAACATGCCCTAAATGCGGAAAAGGTGTATTCCTGGCTGAACATAAGGACAG
>JAHWHI010000092.1 GCA_019323355.1 Candidatus Woesearchaeota archaeon
ATGTGTTGATCAGTTTAGCATTCAGCTGGAAAGGCATGAAAACTTTCTTTCTCCTTTCGTATTCTTTCTTGAACTTTGGCTTTACTTTTCCCTCTTCAAAGAACTCCATGTTCATCCACGTGTCAGTATGCACATAGTCAGCGTCTTTCAAAGCTTTCTTCAGATCTGTTGTTCTCTCAACTAATCCGGTTTTCTCTGCAATTGCATTCAACTCTTTGTCAACACTGTCTTTGTCAACTTCTGCTGAAGCGATCACAAACTTTATTCCTAACTTGACGCATGCAAGCATCAAAGTGTTTGATACATTGTTCTCTATGCCCAGCCAGACAACTTTCTTTACTTTCTTAATTCCACCAGAATACTCTGCCATTGTAAGTATATCACTCAATGCCTGTGCAGGATGATATTTCTCACTGCACGCATCAATAACAGGTACCTGGTTGAAAGAAGCAGCCTTCATAACATCAGCAGCTTTCTTAGCTCGAAACATAAGCACATCTCCGAAACGCATCACAGCTCTTATCTCATCACTAAAGTCAGTCAAAGAAAATTGTGTTGTCCTTGAGTCAAGAAAGATTCCATGTCCTCCAAGCTCTGTCATTGCAGCTTCAAAAGATAATCGTGTTCTTGTAGAAGTCTTCTGGAATAGCATTATCAAAGTTTTGTTATGCAGATAATCTGTAATTTTACCAGCTTTTCTTTTTGCTTTCAACTTAATTGCCATGTCTAATAAATCAAGAATGTCTTTCTTTGAAACTTCTTTTAATGAGATTAGATGTCTCATAAGCATAGCAGAGAATCCGTCCTTTATATATCTTGTGATGATTCAACCTCAAGATCTGTCAGCCCTGTGACATATAGAAGAATATCTCTAAGGCTGTCGCTCATCAGGTCCCAGTTCTCTCCGACAATATTTGGGGACATGCATTCGATTATATCTCCGTAAGCCATATCTGGAACAGGCTTCATCATGAAGATGGGAATCCCTCTGTAGAATGCAACGGATATTTCCATGAAAGAATTTTCTCCGACCCGTCCTGCAATCCCGTCATTGTCATAGTTCGCAACATATATTGCATCCGATCTTCTAATCTTGTCAAAGTGATCTTTTGTAGCAGCCCGTTGTCTTTGAAGGAATCTTTCCCTATTAGTGTGCAGTAGATGGTGGAAATCAACCATGCTCGGAGTCAGGACCTCAAAACCGTACATCTCCAGCTCTTTCTTTATATCCCATAATTTTGGAAAGAATTTTGCGCTTCCGCATAATGTGATAGTGCCAGCACGAAGGAATTCTTTGAGCTTTTCATAATCTCCCTCTCTCTTTTCTCTTGAATACATCCATTTCTTGCTTGGATGGTGCATGACTAAAGTCGGAATCTGGTCGTTGTACTTGAAAACCTTTCCCACAGTTTGTTCAAATTTGCTGCCGTTCTGTCCTTCAAAAAGATGCTCAAAAACTCTATTGCCGCATGCCAGTATCTTTCTTGGTCTGAAACTTCTTATCTGTTCCTCCAACACTGAGATACATCTTCTGTATTCTGCTTTTCTAGGTTCTCGATCTTCTGGAAGTACGCACTTGTAGATGTTTGTTATCCACACATGGTCTGGAGAGAGATTGCAGTACTTTAACATCTCTACAATCTTAGAACCAGTTCTTGCCTCGAACAAAGCGGTCTTATAATTGTCAAATAAACTTGCTTGCATGATCCTGCTGTCAGGCTTGTTCAGGATCATCATTATCTTTGCCTTGTCAGCATACTCGCCTTTAATGCCTGGATGATAGATCATAGCATCAGTACAGGATTCTACGCAGGGTCTCTCTACCATAGGCTGGAAGGAAAATCCCCAATATAAAAAGTTATTCCATGAAAACATATATAAATAAGAACTCTGTATATCAGCATTATACTTATCTGGAGGATCAAAAATGAAAAAATATGCAATACTCGCTATGATTCTGATTTTTGTCTTTGCAGTCGGATGCGCTCCAGCTGAAGAACAGCCAATTGGCGGAGACAGGGATGAACACGGTTGTTTGATCGGAGCAGGATACCAATGGTGCGCTTCAAAACAGAAATGCCTTCGTGCCTGGGAAGAATACTGCGAAGAGTTCAAAGAGCAATTTACAATCGACAGTTTTGAAGATTGCATTGCAGCTGGAAACCCGGCCATGGAATCCTATCCAAGACAGTGCATGACAAAGGACGGAGTTTCATATACAGAGGAAGTTTTCCAAAGAGCAAAACCAAAGTATAATCTTGCACAGGCGCTGGTTATTGCTGCTGACAGTGACTGTGTTGCAGACGGATGGCTTGTCGAGGACAGTGCATTATACAATCCAGAGACCAGAACCTGGTGGATCGACCTCGAGATTGAAAAAGAAGGTTGCGCTCCTGCATGCGTTGTCTCTGAATCAGGATCTGCAGAGATCAACTGGAGATGCACTGGTCTTATACCAGAATAGATTTCTTCTTTTTTTCTCTTTTTATTGGCAGGACTTTCTGCATGCAGAAATAGATCTCTAGAAAACGTTCGAACTCAGTAATATGTTCTGGTTTGCATTTTTCATTATCATACATGATAGCATAGATGACAGGATCAAAATCTTCTAAAGGCTCAAATTTTCTTGCTTCAAATTCTAATGGAAAATTCATTGCTAGTTGATCAATTCTTCTGGAACCATTCTCTCCAACATAATAACATGGAGGAATCTCCTCCCCAAAAATCCCCGATAATAATTTGCATCCTTCAATAAAACCAGCGATCACAAGCCTTGCTTCATCCTGTGTCGGAGGAAGGCATGGATGTTTATCTCCCAGCATATTCGCTCCTGGAAAAGCCTGTCTTTGGACATAAATTACATACTCAGAAAGATCTACTCTGCCACTGCCATCTTCTTCCATATAAAAATTTAGAAATAAAAATCAGCTTATAAATATTTCTTTTCCTTTTAAAATCCTTTTCCCGAAAATTTATATATTCCCTCTTAATCCTTAAGGTTACAATGGCAATGATTCCACTACATGGGAAAAAAAGAATCGAGGATCAGTTGCAGGACCCTAAAGACGAACCAATAATAAGAAGATGGGCAGAAGAAATTGCAAAAAGGGTTCCAGGCTCAGAGCAAGAAAATGCTTACAACGTTGCAATTGCAACATTCTATGCAATAACAGAAGATGCGAAATGTACGATTACCACAGAAACGCCGCTGGCATCCAGACCTGACGATATTGGAATGGATTCTCTTGATATGGTAAAAGTGATAATTGGTATCGAAGAACGTATTGGTCTCTATGATGATCTTCAGATTCTTGAACTGCCGAGAGAAAAATTAAGTGAAAAGCTCAGGGCAATCACTATCAGCGATATTCTTGCAGAAGTATATGAAGAAGTCTACAAACCTAAAACTTCTTAAATATCTTATATTCACTATTTAATATGAAAGCAGATCTAGATGTAATAGAGGTATTTGCAGAGGAAGCATTGGATCTCATAGCCAGATCCCCATTTAGAGATAAGATTAGGCAGCTGCTTGACGAGGCTCACAGAGGTACAGAGATGCACAAGGTTGATGATGATACACATCCAGTACAATACTTTCGCCAGAGCAACTGCCACGGCACATTGTTTCATCTCTTAGGTTTTGGAGATACAGAATGGCCTCGATTTTGTGATAGCTCGCACATGGAGATGTTCCTGGCGCACAACTGCACTGAAAGAAAGACAGACAACTGCATTGTTATCTTCAGGATGCCTGAATACAGCTTGTGTCGAAGAACTCTTGCGCATTCTGGACTTTATCTTGGTTCTGCTGGAGGGATGGATACAATATTTCACCAGCCAGACACAGGAAGAGAGTTTACACTGGATCCTATAGAACAATATACTGAGATGTTCTTTGAGATGAAAGGACCTTATTTTTTCACAGTAAAAGAAGGAGAATTGTGGGTGCCTGCACCTTTTAGAAAAAGAAAAACCAAACATAACCTTTAAATACAAATCTAATCCTGATTTTATCATGAGTAAGAAAGTAATATTTGATACAAAATTGAACCCTAGAACTCTGGCGCTTAGAAGTTATGTAGTTACAAGGCTGAATAAGCATATTGATCTATCTTCAAGCAAATTGTTGGAAGTTGGGTGCGGTAATGGAAGATTTGGAGTTCTTCTTGCACCTCTATGCGCAGAATATATTGGCATTGACCCAGATAGAGAATATCTGGAAATGGCAAGGGCAGTTGTCCCTCAAACTGCAAGAATCTTAGAAGGAAGCGCAGAGAAGATTCCGCTTGATGATGATTCTGTTGATGTTGTTTTCTATGCTTTCTCATGGCATTTTGTAGATCATGAAAAAGCACTGCCAGAAACAAGACGTGTTCTGAGAAACGATGGGATTGTTGCTATCCTGGAACCTTCTACCAGTACCACGCAGTGGGCTGATCCTAAACTAAGACCTGGAGATCCTGAATTTGATGAAGATTTATATCAGGAGAAAATGAGACAGCTGGAAAAAGCAGAAGCAGCTATCGACAAACAATTAATATTTGATAACGCAGTACCTGAATACGACCCGCATACAAGATTTAACTTCTGGATATTGAAATAGGCCCAAGATTTTATAAACAACTTTCTTCTGGATGATTGTATGTTAATCAAACTAAGATACAGGGAATGGCTGGACGAGGACAGATGCGCTCCAAGCGGGCCTCTGCATTATCGTATAGTCCAGATTCCTGAAGGCACAGACGCAAAGACATTATGCGCTAGGTTCGATGATACTGTCCATCTAAAGGAGTTTGTGATAGATCCTGTTGGAGAGCAAGACCAAATAAGTGATGGCTACTGTGTTAAAGGAGAAGTAGACAAGCTAGAGCACAGGAAAACTTATGCAGTGTTTGCCAACATGAGAAGCTTCAACAAACAATTCTTGGAAAGATTCAGAAAAATAAAAGACGGCGATGAGATAATAAAATCATAATTTCTTGAACAACATAGTCGACTGCGGTTTAAGTCCGATTTTCTCCCATGCTTTCAGTGCGGTCTTGTTTGTATTGTACACTCGGCCTTGCACATACTTGATTCCTTTGTCCTTCAAGAACTTGAAGCCAAATTTTGCCAAAGCCTTTGCAACTCCTTTACCCCTGTATTTCTTCAATGTCGCTGCAGCATTAAGATAACCATACTTCTTCACTTTGAAGCATTTGTCATTCTTCTTTATCAACAATTCAATGAAGCCGATAATCTCGCCATCTTTGTCAGCCACAAAAGTAAGACTCTTCTTGCTCTTGATCTCTTTTTTTGCGCTCTCTATCTCTTTCTTCAAAGTGATCTGCCTGTTCATCTTTATTAGAGGATGCGCATTCCTGTGC
>JAHWHI010000093.1 GCA_019323355.1 Candidatus Woesearchaeota archaeon
CCATCCGTGCGCATAATTAAGTGCAGCAAACGCAGTGACAATATCTCCTTTGTCCCTGAAATGTTTTGCATCTTCAAAATATCTTGTTGCCATGTCCAAGAAATCTTCAGCAGATGCTTTCCAATCAATGCTTTTCTCTTCTGCGATCTTCACTTTCTTGATAGCCCTGCCTGTGACATCAAAATACTTTTCTAATTTTTCTTTTGTGATCTTTTCCATAACTTATACGAAGTAACAAAAGTTTATAAAGATTGTCCTAATTCTAAATAAGTTGATGACAGAAGGAAACCCGACAGAATCTAAGCCATATGTAAGTATGAAATGTACGTACCAACAAGGATTTCTTGTTTACGATCTCCTGGGGTATAGGATTTCTAATTCAGAAAAGAAGCATATCGAAACAAGTTTTCCATTCGCTTTAGAAAAACATCGTGGAGATCTCCTGAAAGCAATGTGCGAGCTCTATGCATATAACATACTAAACATACGAAGGTTGGAAAATCCGAATGTTGACCCAAGATACAAACGCACAGGGACTTACGACGTTGCAATGATTCGTTTCTGGGAAAAGGTCAAGGAAGCAGAATTAATTGAAAAATTCCAGCAAGGTTTTACATTAAGCTATCTGCATTATGTTATGTTCACAGTAAATCCGACTTTAGAGGAAGCAGCTAGAGAAGAGGAACGGGTAGATGAAGAGACTATCTGGAACTCCTCTGATACAGGAGAATGCCCTCCGCAAGAATTTGGATCCTTTGGGAATGACCTGGATGAAGGTTGGTAACCTTTAAAAACTGACTTCTATATCGTCTGTATATGGCAACCATTGCTATTCCTAGGGCTGCAGATTCCCATAAATATACAACATTATGGAAATATTTCTTTGAGAATCTTGGTTTTGAAGTAATCCTTTCACCAGAGACAACAAAAGCGATAGTTGATGCCGGTGTGAAAGCAGCAAATACAGATCTATGTTTTGCAATGAAAGTCTTCTATGGCCATGTGCTCGAACTGCAGAAACAGAAGTTTGACTATCTGTTCGTGCCTTCTATAGTCGGATCGCGCAAAACCAGCGGAGGGGATTATTGCTGCGCTTATTTTGCAGGGCTTCCATCGATCATAAAAAGTTCATTTGATGCCAAGATCCTGACAACAACATTCTATACAGATGAAGATGACTACGCTCCTTACATAGAGCTGGGAAATAAACTAAATATCAAGGATGAAGATAAGATCAGACAGGCGTTTGATTCAGCGCTAAAGAAGTGGATCGAAGAAAGAGATACAAGAAAATCAAAAAAACTTGAAAACCCTGACAAAAGGATTGCATTGATCGGTCCGGATTATGTTATACTTGACAAATTCTGTGATATGAACATCCCAAAACTTCTTGAAGAGGAGAATGTGGAAGTAATTTACAGCTCAGACCTAAAATCAGACTTGATAGAAAGAGAGGCAAAGCATTTTCCAAATCATATCCAATGGCACAGTGAGAAGGAACTGTTAGGAGCTATCTATCATTTCATGGAAGACAAAACAATAGACGGTATAATACTTATCTTTCCATTCAGCTGCGGGCCTTGCTTCCTATTGAACGAGCAAGTCCTCTCAAAGAACCAGAACAAGAAGAATTTCCTTATCCTTAATGTTGACGAGTCCCAGAATGAAGGGCGGATCCGGACTAGGATCGAAGCGTTTTTAGATATACTGAGGAGAAAATGAAAGTATCTTTTTACCATCTTGGAAACATGTGGCTCGGCCTGAAAGCCATGGTCGAAAAAATGGGAATAGAAATAGTTCTTCCTCCAAAGATGACTAACAAGACTTTGGCATTCGGAACAAAACACTCCCCAGAATCAGCGTGCGAACCTTTCAAATATATCTTGGGAGAGTACAAAGAAGCTTTAGAGGCTGGCGCTGATACAATCTTCCACCTGGAATCCTACCAGAGAATCGGATGCAGGATCCCTCAATATACAACTGGAACAAAAGCAATTCTAAACAGGCTCGGCTACAATTACCAGACAATTCCCTTAGGCGGAATAGAAAGAAAAGAGACATACGAGATGTTTAAGAAGGGAAACCCAGATCTCTCATATGCAAAATTCAACCTCGCATTGCTGTTCGGGATTGCAAAGATGAAATACATCGAATGGTTGGAGGACCTGACCAGTCAATTGAGGCCATTTGAAAAAAATAAAGGCGACTGCAACAGGCTGATGTCCCAGGGATTGAAAATATTGGATGAAGTAAAGACAATGAAAGGCCTTCTTCCAGCAAAAGCAAAGATCAAACTTCTTGCTTCAAAAATAGGACCGGACAGATCAAGAAGACCAAAGAGAGTTATGGTCGTCGGAGACCTCTACAGGATATTGGAGCATTTTGCAAACAACAATGTCTTTGAAAAACTTGGTGATCTTGGAGTAATCCCCTACAGATCTTTCTACTTAAGTGAGAACCTGAGATATTATTCAAAACTCGGTCCATGGGGCAAGAAAAGCTTTAAAAATAAATGGCAGATAGCAGAACCATACATTGACAAGCAATTGGCTTTTGGAACTGCAGAGGCTGTTGCTGACACTCTGATAGCAATAAAAGAGAAAAAGATCGATGGAATAATCCATACTTACAATTTCACATGCATGCCTGAGATTGTGAACAATGTTATATTTCACAAGATAAGCAAGGATTTTAATATCCCTCTGCTTTCTCTATCAGCAGGAGAGCACCAGGCAGAAGCATATCATACAACACGGATAGAGGCTTTTGTTGACATGCTGAACAGGAAAAAATGAAACAGACATATCTTGGAATCGACATTGGAAGTGTGAGCTGCAACACAGCTCTGATCAATGAGGATACTGTTCTCTATACTTCTTACGCCCGTGTGCACGGAAAACCAATTGACACAATTCAGAATGAATTGAAGAAAATAAAAGAAAAGTTCAAGGACATAGAGATAAAAGGTGTCTGCTGCACTGGAACTGCACGTTTCTTGATAGGAAAGATTGTCGGAGCAGATGTTGTCAAGAACGAGATAACATGCCATGCGACAGGAACAATGCATTTTGTTCCAGACGTGAGGACAATATTAGAGATCGGCGGACAAGATTCAAAGATAATAATTGTAAAAGACAAGGTTGTGACAGACTTTGCAATGAACACTGTCTGTGCAGCAGGGACAGGAAGTTTCCTTGACCAGCAGGCAGCGAGGCTTGGCATAAAGATCGAAGGTTTTGGTGACGAGGCACTCCAGTCGCAGAAAGAGGTCGTTGTCCGTGGAAGATGCGGCATCTTCGCAGAGTCAGACATCATAAACAAACAGATGTTGGGCCATAAAAGAGAGGATATTCTTATGGGTTTATGCAAAGCACTGGTAAGAAATTACATGAACAATGTTGCAAAAGGAAAAAATATAGTCCCGCCGGTCGTTCTTCAGGGAGGAGTCGCTGCAAACAAGGGCATTAAGAAAGCTTTCGAAGACGAACTTGGAACAGAAGTCATAATCCCGATGCATTACAATGTAATGGGTGCGTTAGGCGCAGCTCTACTTGCACAGGAAGCAAAACCAGAAAAGACAAATTTCAAAGGATTCGATATAAGTGATGCAGAATTCTCAGTGGATTCCTTCATATGCACAGACTGTCCAAATCATTGCGAGATCACAGTCGTATATGAAAATGAAAAGAAAATAGCGCACCTGGGAAGCAAGTGCGGAAAATATCTTTAATTACTCTCAGGATTTACTACTGCATAAGCCTCTTCTAATGGTGCCAATGCTTCGTCGACAATCCTGGAGTTGAACTGATTCCTTGGATCTCTTCTAAGTTCTTCCAAAGCTTCTTCCATTGTTTTTCTCTTGTGATACGGCCTGCATGAAGTCATTGCATCAAATGAATCTGCAATAGCAATGATCTGTCCGTCTATTGGAATGGCTTCTTTTGCAAGATTTCCAGGATATCCTCCGCCACCAAACTTTTCTTGATGAGTTACAATTCCAGTATCAATATGCCTGGTGTCGACTCCGAAAATTTCTCCGATCCTTTGAAGGATTCTTTTTCCAGTCAATGGATGCACTTTAACAACATCCATTTCATTTTTGGTCAGTCTTCCTCTTTTCTCAAGGATATGGTTCGGCACTACAACCTTGCCAATATCATGTAATCCAGCTGCAGTTGTTATCCTGTGGCTTGCATCTCTTGGCAGACCGATCCCTCGGCATATACTTCCAGCATAGAATTCTACATTCCTGTTATGCGGTCCGATTATGCATGGCTTGCCTTCAAGTGAAATATCTTTCAGTGTGATTCCAACTTTCAATGCCTGTACAACTTCATCAACACCAAAGTCATACTTCATTGATCTTCTGCCAGCTGTCGCCCTTATTTGTTGAGCAAGCGCAGACACATATTCAACTATGTATTCGCTTCTTACATAAGGCAGACCCATTACAACGAGCTGCCATGAGTCCTGTATAGCCGCCTCAAGCGAGATAAATTCATGTGTGAATCTCTTGGCAAAATCATATATTAGTTTATGTGAATTTGGAGTAATACATGTTTGAGAATTAGGGTGGGAATCTTCTTCAGCCCCTGACCGGGCCTCAAGATTGCTGTATACCATCTCTATGATCACCTCTTTTTAGTGTACTTATTTGTATACTGGTGTGGAGTTTAATTACATATTTAAATCTTGTGGTTTATATATAAAACGCCCCAAAACCTTTATAAAAGCCGCACTCTCTCTGTATAGCGGAGGGTGTAAATATGGAAGAAAAAGTCTTTAGAGAGCCTGCATCAAAGTTTTTGAAGGTAAGATGCCCTAAATGCAAAAATGAGCAGATCATATTCGGAAATGCATCATCTAATGTGGATTGCCTGGTTTGCGGCAAAGAGATAGCAAAGCCAACAGGGGGCAAGGCAACAATCAAAGCGCGGGTATTGGAAGTATTGTCGTAAAAATGTACTACAACAGAAAAGGTTTACCAGAAGAGTCAGAGCTTGTTCTATGTACTGTTACCAAAATTCATTTTACTTCTGTCTTTGCAACTTTGGATGAATACAACGGAAAGACAGGCATGATACATATCAGTGAGATCTCTCCAGGTAGGATAAGGACTATCAGTGATTATGTCAAGGAAGGAAAAAAGATTATCTGCAAAGTAATCAGGGTCAATCAGGAACGCGGGCACATCGACCTTTCATTGAGGCGGGTGAACGAGGGACAGAGAAGAGAGAAGAACGAGCTGATAAAAAAAGAGCTGAAAGCAGAGAAGATTGTCGACTTTGCAGCGCAGGAACTGAAGCTGCAGCCAAAGAAATTCTACCAGGAAGTTTTCGCAAAGATAGAGCCTATGTATCCTTACATGCATCAATGTTTTGAAGAGATTGTCACAAAACAGTTTGACATCAAAAAACTAAAGCTCGACCCTAAAACAGAGGAAGTGCTGCATACCCTTATCACGCAGAGGATGAAACCTCCTGAAGTTGAGATCAAAGGGGTTTTGACACTTGAATCCTATGAACCGGACGGTGTGAAGAAGCTGGTCGATGTATTCAAGAAGATGAGTCATGAGAATATCGAGATAAAATATACTGGCGCAGGAAAATACAGTGTCCTGATAAAAGCCAAGGATTATGATTTTGCAGAAGAGATTTTCGAGAAGCATATCGAGAAACAGGTTGAAGCCTTCAAGAAAGAAGGCGGCAAGGCTGAATTCGCGAGGACATGATGTACAAGTGCGATAAGTGCGGTTATACATTAAGTGTAGCATGCCCAAAATGCAGGCAGAAAACAAAAGAGGTCAAGGTTCCTAAATTCAATCCAGAGGATAAATATGGTAAATACCGCAGGCAAGCAGAAGAATAACTGGGAGTTCAAAAGAATAGGCGTTGTTCCAAAGATGAAGAGCGTTGTCTTTATCGAAGGCTTGCCAGGAATCGGGAATGTCGGAAAGATTGCTGTCGACTTTATCATCGAGAACAAGAAAGCAAAAATGATTTACGAGATTTTCTCTTACGATCTTCCGCACTCTGTCTTTGTGCAGGAGGATAATCTTGTCGAGCTGCCAAAACTCCATCTTTATCATGTCAAGATAGGAAAGCAGGACTTTGTCTTCCTGTCAGGCGATGTACAGCCACTGTCAGAGAGATCATGCTATGAGTTCTGTGAGTCGCTTCTTGATGTCCTGGAAAAATTAGATGTAAAACAGATAGTCACACTAGGCGGAATAGGGTTGGGGAAACTTCCTAAGAAACCGACTGTATTTTCTACAGGCAATGACCAGAAGCTGATAAAAGAGTTCAAGAAGAAGAACAAGGACATTAATACAAATCCTTACGGTGTGATCGGTCCAGTTGTAGGAGTGACAGGCCTTCTTGTAGGTCTCGCAGGAAAAAGAAAGATGCCTGGCATCGCACTGTTGGCAGAGACATTCGCGCATCCGATGTACTTGGGAATGAAAGGAGCGCGTGCAATGCTGAATGTTTTGAACAATCAGTTCAGCTTCAAGCTCAGCATGAAAGATCTTGACAAAGAGATAACAGACATAGAATACGAATTAATTTTAAAGACAAAAGACATGAAAGGCGCTGTCAAAGGCATGAAAGACAAGTCCTTGAATTATATTGGATAAACTTTAAATACTCTCATTCTTGGATATTTATTATGGAAGATAAGCAAATATTAGACATATGTAAAGAAAAGGCGGATCTAATTAATGTACAAATCTTCCCAACAGACAAGATAGTGATAGCAGACTGGCCTATTTTGAAGTGCAAGTTCGGGTGCGACACCTATGGCAAGAACTGGACCTGCCCGCCGCATAATGATATCACACCAGACAAAGCA